>JAXDMI010001092.1:0-4858 GCA_034666145.1 Myxococcales bacterium
ACGGTGCTTGCTACAAGTGCCTGAACTGCGGCAACTCGATGGGTTGCAGCTGACCTGACGTAGCGCGTGCCGTGAGGAATCCCCCGTCGGGCCGAAAGGCCGGGCGGGGGATTTTCGCGTTCGGAGCGCGCATGCGTGCGCGTATCGTTTGGCTCGTGGCGATCGCTCCCCCATCGCGTCGGGCCGGTGCCGCCGTGCCGCTCGAGGACGAGCTTCCCGCGGCGATCGGCGCGACCTCGTTTCGCGTGAAGGGGCACGTCTATCAAAAGATGAAGGACAACGTCGCGAGCAGCGTCCCCGGCGGCGTCGAGCGGCTCCTCGAGCGCATCGAGCGCGAGGACGTACGCGACTTCTTCAACCAGCGCTTCCTCGGAGGCTCCTGGTACGACGCGCTGCCGATGGCGCCGCTCTCTTACGCGCATGCGCGCCTCGCCGGAGCGCCGCTGCATCGCTTCACGCGCGAGCGCGGGCGCATCATCGCGCAGCATGACGTGCCCGGGATCTACAAGGCGCTGCTCCGCCTGTTCTCGCCGAGCACGCTCATCAGTCGGCTGCCGCGCGTCGCGACGTTCTACTTCAGCTTCGGCAAGGCGTCGGCCGAGCAGCTCGAGCCGAACCGCGCTCGCACGACGCTCGCCGAGCTCCCCTACTCGCTCGCGCCGATGCTCGCCGGTGTCGTCGAAGGATTCATCTCCGTCGCGCTCGAGCAGTCCGGCGCAAAGGGCGTGCAGGTCCGCACGCTCGACGTCTGCTACGACGGCAACGTCGTCGACGACATTCCGACCGCATCGATCCGTCACGAGTCGACGTGGGACCTCTGAAGCGCGCGCGCCCGCGCAATGACCGGCCCATGATCTGACGTCCCGCGCTGGTTGAAAGACTCACCGCCCCCGGCCTGTCGATCATCCGGCACGGAGCCATTCCTATGCGTTTCACCGCGGCTTTCTCGATGGCACCGCGCTTGCTGACACCTCGGAGCACATGGCGAATCGCGTTCTGTCGTCGGGCTCCGGAGTCATCGCTCTCATCGTCATGGGCCTCGCGAGCGTCGCGACCACCGGCTGCGAGGGCAAGCCGCGCGTCGATGCGCGATCGGCAGGAACGACCACCACCACCGGCAACGAGCTCGCGGGTGCTGCCGTGACGGCGCCCATCGGCGAGCAACGCCTCGACACCAGCACGCCCGCGAGCAACGTCGCCGTCACGCCCGCGCCGATCACGACCGTGCGCGCGCCGCAGGTGCGCTCGAAGCCCGGCTCCGACGAGAACCTCCCGACGTGGGTCCCGCTTCGTGGTCGGCTCACCGTCGTCGAGGCGCCCGATCTCGCCGAGAACCTCGGCCTCGTTCCCAAGGGCACGACGAAGAGCACCGAGGGTCGCATCTCGGTCGCCGAGCTGATGGACAAGGGCGCGTCGGCAGCGGCTACGCCCTCCGAAGGCGGTCCCCGCAGCGCGACGTGGCTGGCCTCGAACGGTCGCGTTCGTCGGGGCCGCGGTCGCTGATCGCGGATCGCTGATTGCGGATCGCTACGGTCGAGATGCGCGCGGGCCGATCGCGCTCTACATTGTTCGTCCCATGAAGAAGCTACGTATCGATGTCTGGTCCGACATCGCATGCCCCTGGTGCTACGTCGGCAAGCGCCGCCTCGAAGCCGCGCTCGAGAAATTCCCTCACCGCGATGCGGTCGAGGTCG
The DNA here is from genome assembly GCA_034666145.1 of Myxococcales bacterium. Lineage (GTDB taxonomy): Bacteria > Myxococcota_A > Polyangia > Polyangiales > Polyangiaceae > Labilithrix. The sequence goes on from JAXDMI010001092.1 coordinate 1,695, forward strand.
TGTGGCGCGCGTTCGAGCTCGATCCGTCGGCGCCGCCGGAGCGGCCCACGGACGTCGGCTACGCCGAGCGTCTCGCGAACAAGTACGGCTCTTCCGTGAAGGAAGCGAACGGCATGATCACGCGCATGACCGACGTCGCGGCGACGGACGGGCTCGACTTCCATTTCGAGAAGATTCGCCCCGGGAACACGTTCGACGCCCATCGCGTCCTCCATCTCGCCGCCGAGCGCGGCAAGCAGGACGCCGTGAAGGAGCGCTTCCTCCACGCCTACATGACCGAGGGCGAGCCGATCGGAGATCCCGAGACGCTCGTTGGCCTCGCCGCCGAGGCCGGCCTCGATGCCGAGGAGGTCCGCGCCACGCTTGCCGGCGACGCCTACACGCGCGAGGTCCGCGAGGACGAGGACGAAGCTCGGCAGCTCGGGATCACCGGCGTTCCGTTCTTCGTGCTCGCAGGCAAGCTCGCCGTGTCCGGCGCGCAGCCCGCGGAGCTGCTCCTCCGCGCGCTCACGCGAGCCTGGAACGAGCTCGAAGCCAAGCCCGAGACCTTCGCCGAGGGCGCGGTGTGCGGGCCGGAAGGCTGCGCGTAGAGGCGGGGATCCAGGCACGGCGCGCGCGGGAATCGATCGGCCTTCGCCGAGCGTCTTCCATGCATGCGTCGCGGCGTGTCGGTCCTCATCCTGGCTGGAAGCCTGCTCGCTCTCGCGTGCGGTCATGAAGTGTCGTCACCGCCCGTGGTGCGCGCGGCCGCTCCCGCACCGGCTGTGACGCCGCCGACGACGACGACGCGGGCCGCGCTCGTGGAACGGCCCGCGGGTGAGCGCTGCGTCGAGGTCGACAGCGAGCTCGGGGGCGAGCACGTCACGCTCGAGGGCCGCGTCTTCGTCGACGACACCTTCGAGCATCCGGCGCGGGGCAAGACGCATCCGTACATCCTTCTCCTCGATGCACCGCGCTGCGCCACCGGCACAGACGAGCCGCGCGTCAGCGAGCTTCATCTCACGTCGAGCGAAGACATCCCGCTGAAGGCCTTGGTCGGCGCGCACGTGCGCGTGTCCGGCGCTCCGTTCACCGCGCACACGGCATGGCACGCACGGCCCGTCGTGCTCATGGTCACCACCGCCGCGACCGTCCGGCGCTGAGCCACCTGCGCTACGCTCGGGCGTGGTGACGAGGAGCCGCTCCAGGATCGTGGCCACCGTCGCCGGCGCGATCATCGCCGGCGTGATGATCGGCGGCGGCATCCGCATCGCGCGCTCCCATCGCGGCGAAGCCACGCCGTCCGGACCGGCACCGATCCCGACGCCGACCGCGCCGGCGCCACGCCCACCGCGATCCTCGTCGTCGGCGTCGTCACCGCCATCGTCGCCGGCGTCGCCCGGTTGCGGGACGGCAGCGCACGCGACGCGAAGCATGTCGTACACGACGACGTCCGGCCGCACCTTCCACGTCTGGCTGCCGAACGGCTATGACGCGACGCGCGCGTACCCCGTCGTGCTCACGTTCCATGGCTGGTACACGAACGGTCGCGACTTCGAGTCGTGGTTCAAGATGGAGGACCACGACGAAGGCGCCTTCACGGTGTACCCCGACTCGCGCGGCGCGACGTGGGACCTCTCCGGAGATCGCGACATCGATTTCGTCGCCGACATCGTAGAGGCCATGTCGAATGCATACTGCATCGATCGGAAGCACGTCTTTGCGCTGGGCTTCAGCTACGGCGGCAAGTTCGTCCATCATCTCGGATGCAAGCGACCTGCGCTGGTCCGCGCCATCGCGGTGGGCGACGGCTCATGGGCTCAGGAGAAAGGCTGCGCGCCCCTGCCGGTCCTGGTCACGCATCGCACGCGCGATCACGACGAACGCCTCGAATGGGGCAAGGACGCCGCCGAGCGCTGGGCGAAGATCGACGGTTGCTCCGCGAGCCCCCAGTCGAGCGACGTCGTGCACGGCTGCGTGAGCTACCCCGGCTGTACGGGCGGCAGCGTCACGTTCTGCGAGGACACGCACTTCGATCCGACGTGGCCCGAGACGTGGAATCACACCATCCGCGAGGAGTACCGCGGGCTCACATGGTCGTGGTTCAAGAGCGTGTCCGAGCTCTAGCGTCGCTCGGACAGGTGCGGCATGCGGGATGCACTCCGGAGCGGGCATGCTGGAGCCCACGACCACGACGTTCGCAAGAACGTTCCTCGCTGTTGCGCTGATCGCCACTGGAGTCGTCGCGACCGCTTGTGATCGAGGCGAGCAAGGACGCGCCCGCACCGCGCTCACCAGCGCGTCGACTCCGCCTCCCGCGTCCACCGGCGCGACGTCGAGGACCATCGACAACGCAGGCTTCGTCGACAACGGCGGACGCACGAGCGACATGACGACCCGCACGGAAATGTCCGGCATGACCGCGACGGAGGCCGGAAGCGAGCGACCGACGGGAACGCCGGGGTCCGGCTTCCCACTTCCCGAGGCGACCGGCGCGCGCCCCACCATCGGCGAGGGCGCCGGCGCAGCGTCGTCGGAGAACGGGACCAGCCATGTGCCCTCTACCGGCGCGCCGTTGTCCGACGCCATCGCGCGGATCGCGCGCGCACGTTGCGATCGCGAAACGACCTGCAATCGCGTGGGACCCGGGCGGGCCTCGGCCTCGCAGGACGCGTGCGTCGCGAAGCAGCGCGCCCGCGCCATGGTGGACGTGAACCCGCTCGCGTGCCCGCGTGGAGTCGACAACGTCCAGCTCGGCATGTGCCTGAATGGGCTCCGCGCACAGGCCTGCAACGACAACCGCGGTGACATCGGGGTGCTGCCCGACTGCCTCGCGAACGCGCTCTGCGCGCCCTGAATGAAGCCATGGTCGAGGTGCGATCACCGCACGATCGGCCCACTGGGCAGTCGCGAAGCAGCCCATGAGGGCGATTCGCTACGAACCGCCGCAATGCGTCGAGCCATTCGCACGGGATCCCGATCGAAGAAACGGCTCTTCCACCTGGCGTGATCGGTGCAGCTCTATCAGCATCCGCACCACCGGCGCTGCCTTGGAGGTCATCATGCTCCGTACGTCTTTCGCGCTCACTGCTCTATCCGTCGCCGCGCTCGTCGCCGGCTGTGCGCACGGCAACGAGGCCGCCGGAACCACGACCGTGACGAGCGGGACCCCCTCCGGCGCCAAG
>JAXDMI010001093.1:0-3679 GCA_034666145.1 Myxococcales bacterium
CGCCCTTCTTGTGGCTGTGGAAGCGCGTATCGGGATTCGCCTCGGACGCATACACGACGTGGTTGATACGACCGTGGATGCCGTCGGTGCGCTGCGCTTGCTCGCTCGCGACGCGCTCGATCTCGGAGTCGAGCACCGCCTCGACGTAGCCGCGCCCGAGGATCGACGGACCGACGCGCGTCGAGAGCTTCAGATGAATGCTGGGATCGGTGGGCGGCAGCACCGCAGACGTCCCGCCGCCGGCGAAGAGCGGATGAACGGTGTGCCCATACGGGAGCGCCGACTGATCGACCGCCGGCGTGATGCCGTCGGCCTGAACGACGACCATCTTCTCGACGGCGCCGGGGCCACGCACGCCCGAGCTGTGACACGCGCCGCACGACGTCCGTGTGTAGACGGGGCCGAGGCCGTCCGCTTCGCGAAGCGGAAGCTCGAAGAGCGCATCCCCGGAGAAGAACTGCGTGCGCTCGAGGTCGCTCGCGTGCTCGAGCGGAACGTCGAACGGATCGCCGGGCGTGACCGGCGTCGTCGGTGCTTCGGGGCTCGCCGTCGCCGGTGTCGAGGGAGCCGCGGTGGGCGCGGAGGGCGCGCCCGCCGACGGCGTCGACGCATCGGACGACGTGCACGCGGGTAGAGCGGCGCATGCTGCGACGGAGATCACGGCCGCGCAGAGGACCCAAGTGCCGGTTGCCACGCCATGTCCGTACCGTCGCGCAGAGCACTGCGCAAGGCTGCGATTGGAACGAGCGTCTTGCCGCGCGGGACAGGAGCAATGGCGACCGCGATTCGCCGTATCGCGGCAGCGCGAGATCCTCGGCCGGCGATCCAGATCATCCCCCGGCCGCCGCGGATCGCGGGCCGATCCGTCGCAAAAACAGGGGTCTCGCGAGCACCCCTCGAGCGAACAGTGTGGCGGCAAAATTGCAGCGTGACGGTCATGCCTGCTGCTTCGACGGTGCTCCGCATCGCACGCTGGTCCGCCTTCTTCGTCGGCGTGTTCGCGTCCGCGGCGTGCGCGGGCGTCGATCTCCCGCAGGGTTCGCGGATGACGCAGACGTCATTGAGCATGCCCCTGGGAGCGCATACCGTCGCGCGATGATCCCGCGCGTGAGCCCCGGCGGGCTCGTTGTCGTCCTCGTTCTCGGAGCGGCCGCGTGTGGCTCTCCACCGGCCGTGCCGCTTCGCGGCAGCCAACCGGCGCCGGTCGTGGCGGCAGCGACACCGGAGGTCAAAGACGCCGCCGCGTCGAACGCCGACGCGGCTCCACGCGCGCCCTGCGACGGCGACGACTTCGGACTTCCGCACGAGGCCGAGGCCGACGTCGCGGCGCGCTTCGCGAAGAAGCGCGGAACGATGGGAACGGCCACGAAGACGATCGTCGCGACGTCGCATCACCTCGCGACCGAAGCAGGGCTCGCCGTTCTCCGCTCGGGTGGCAACGCGGCCGATGCTTTCGTCGCTGCGACGCTCGTGCAGGACGTGGTCCTCCCCGGCGTGACGTCGACCGCAGGGCTGAGCGGCGTGCTCGTCTACGAAGCGAAGTCGAAGAAGCTCACGTACGTCCACGGCGGCGTCGGCGATCCCATCGATCCGGCGCGACGCTGGCAGCACGGCGACACGGCGATCGGCAAGATGGTGCTCGTTCCAGGTGCGCCTGCCGCGTATGCGGAGATCGCGCGACGCTTCGGCAAGAAGCCGCTCGCGACGTTGGTCGAACCGGCGGCCAAGCTCGCGACGAACGGCTTCCCCGCCGATGCGCTCTACGCACGCTCCATTGCGAGGTCGCGCACGAAGCTCGAAAAGACCGCGTACGGCAAGAAGGCCTTCTATCCCGGCGGCAAGCCGGTCACGCAGGGCGAGACGCTGAAGCAGGAAGAGCTCGGCGCGACGCTGCGCAGCTACGGCAAGGATCCGCGCTGGTTCTACAAGGGGCCATGGGCACGCGACGCCGTCGCGCTCGCCGCGAAGGACGGCGGCACGCTGACCGTGAAGGACTTCGAGACGTACGCGGCCGAGATCGGAACGCCGATGCACGCGCGCTTCCTCGAACGTGATGTCTACGCGTCGGGGCACGGCGGCGCGAAGGTGCTCGTCTCGCTGCAGGCGCTCGAGCTGCTGCGCGCGGGCCGGCCGGCGCAGATGCCGTCGGCGTCACCCGAGGCGCTGGAGACGCTGCTGCGCACGCAGCGCGCGGTCGACGCGCTCCCGCTCCTGCACGATCGCGACCTCGTGACGAAGGGTCCCGCCCTCGATGCCGAGCTCACGAAGGCGGCCGTCGACGTCGCGGGGCGCGTCAAGAGCGGCCTCGCATCGAAGCCCGTCATCTCACCGGGAACGCACTCGTCTGCGGTGATCGTGGTCGATGGCGATGGCAACATCGTCGTCGGCACACACACCATCGAGACGTTGAACTGGGGCGAGGGGCTGTTCGTCGGCGGCGTCCCGCTCTCGACGTCGGCGCCCACGGGCTTCGACGACGCCACCCTCGCGAAGACCCGCATGCGGATCGATCCGCTCTCGGCGACCATCGTGATGAAGGACGGCGTTCCCGTCGCTGCGCTCACGGTCTACGGCACCGGGCTCCATCCCGCGGACGTCCAGATCCTCGATGCCGTGATCGCGCGAGGCCAGGACGCGGAGGACGCCGTGCTCGAGCCTCGCGTCGGCTACTACGCCTTCGATCACGAACGCATGAAGGTCGATCCCGCGAAGAACAGCGTGGATCCTCGCTTCGATCCCGCGCTCCTGTGTGCGCTGAAGCAGCGAGGGTTCGGGCTCGAGCGATCGATGCCCGGCATGCCGGTAGGCCTGGTCGACACGGGGTTTCCGACGCTCGTCACGATCGCGCCGGGTCGCCTGCACGGCATGACGCCGGACATGTCCTATATCGAAGGCGTCGCTGCAGGCGATTGAGTCACCGCGCGTTCTGCACGCGCTTCTCGGTGCGGACGATCGTGAACCAGCGGGTCAGCCGTTCACGACTTCGAGCATGCCGAGATCGAGCAGCGCATGGAGCCGGTCGAGCGCTTCGGGACGCGGGATGCCGGCGAGGTCGGCGAGCATCGCGACGTCGCAGACGCCGTCGACGTGGCCGAGCACGATCTGCGAGGTCACGTCGGACTCGAGCTGCGCGATCTCCGCGACCTCGTAGGCGGGGCGGCGCAGGCGCACCACCGACGACGGGACGAGACGCGGCGCGTCCGATCCGGCACCAGCGCTCGCGCCGAGTCGCGCGCGGCATCCTTCGTAGACGAGCTTCGCGAGCGCGTGATCCGGCTCCTGCTCGAGGACGCGCTCGGCGAGGACCATCGCCTCCGGATAATTGCTCTGCAGATAATTGCCGTACATCGCTCGGCCCATCGTGCCGGCGTTCTGGCTCTCGATGGCGTTCTCGTCGTCGACGTCAGCGCTCAGCGAGGGCGTCACCGCGGTGATGGTGCGCGGGGTGGCGTGACCGCCGCCGCCGTCGCCGCGGCCGCGCGAAGACAAGCTGCCGACGTGCTCGTCGACGATGCGCGCATACGACGATGCGTCGTACGGCGGCGTGATGGTCGGCCGATCAGTGGCCGCTTCGAAGTCCTTCGCGAGCGTCGCGGGATCGAACGCCGGAATCAGCGTCTGCTTCTCGCGTCGCTTCTGGTCGTCCCCCGCCATCGCCCCGGGGCGTACCAGCGAGCGC
>JAXDMI010001094.1:0-5960 GCA_034666145.1 Myxococcales bacterium
CACCGAGAACACCAGGTCATGGCCCCACTTCACGTCCTCGGTGGCGTGCGGGAGCGAACGACAGTACGCGAGGAGCTTCGAGCGGCTGGCAGCGGACATCCGCAATTCGTACCAGATCTCCCGACGCGCGCGCGCGCGCGCCCTCACCATGCAGCCGCCCGCCCCGTGCTGCGCGACCCTCCGCGCTGCGCTATGCTCTCGGCCATGAGCCTCGCTCTCGTCGTTGCCGCCGTCGCGCTCGCCGCGTTCCTCTTCATGCGCTCGCGTCGCAAGACGGTGGACGCCGAGGTGGCGCGCGAGTCGACGCCCGCGCTCGATGCATGGATCGCCGATGCCCTCGAGGTCGAGCTCGCCGAGGGCGCCCTCGGCATGCGCTCGTCCACCCCCGAGGAGCGACGCAAGCTCGGCAAGTCGCTCCGCGGTGAGCCCGATCCCGATGTCGTGTCGCGCATCGAAGACAAGGTGAAGGCGGTCGAGCTCGAGTTCGTGAAGTACGCGCACGACACCGAGGCCGAGGTCACGCTCCGCGTCCGCTACGAGGACGGAAACGCCGGCACCGCTACGAAACGCTTCGCGTGGACCGACGTCCCCGAGGCCATCCGCAGCGACTTCGATCGCCGTGGCGGAACGCGTGTATTCCGCACGTGGGTGTTCCCCTGGGCGCGCGTTCACGCGCTCTGAGCGCGGCGCTCCTTTGAACGCAGCGCCTCCGGCAGCGTGACGCGATGCCCGATCCCATCGCCCTCGCGGTCCCCTTCTTCTTCGTCCTGATCGGCATCGAGCTGCTCGTGGCGAAGGGCCGCGGCGTCTCCGTCTATCGCTTCACCGACACGCTCACCGACCTCAGCTGCGGGATCACCTCGCAGGTCACCCTGATCTTCTGGGCTGCGTTGCAGCTCGCCATCTACGACTGGGTCCATCGCCACGCGCATCTCGCCTCGCTCACGCCGTCATGGGGAAGGCCCTGGCTGCCGTGGGTGGTCGCCTTCATCGGCGTCGACCTCCTCTACTACTGGTGGCATCGCCTCAGTCACGAGGTGAACTTCCTCTGGGCCGCGCACGTCGTCCATCACCAGAGCGAGGACTACAACCTCGCCGTCGCGTTGCGACAAGCGGTGCTGACGAGCTGGACCGCCCTTCCCTTCTATCTCCCGCTCGCGCTACTCGGCGTTCCCACGCTCGTCTTCGCCGTGACTCACGCGCTCTCGACGCTCTACCAGTTCTGGATCCACACGCAGCTCGTCGGGAAGATCCGCGGGCCCGTCGATTGGATCATGAACCTCCCGAGCCACCATCGCGTGCATCATGCAATCAACACGCAGTATCTCGACAAGAACTACGGCGCGACGCTGGTGATCTGGGATCGCCTCTTCGGCACCTACGAAGAAGAGGTCGAGAAGCCCGTCTACGGCATCACCAAGCCGCTCGCCAGCTTCGATCCCATGTGGGCGCAGGTCCATTACTGGCTCGAGATGGGCAGCATGATGCGCGCCGCGAAGAGCCTGCGCGAGAAGCTGCGCGTGTGGTTCGCATCGCCGGCGTGGAAGCCCGAAGGCTACGTCGTGGACACGCCGCCCATCGAAGGCCGCACCAAGTACGACCGGCCCGTGTCACGCAACCTCGCCGCATACGTCGTGCTCCAGTACCTCGGCGTCGTCGGCGCGACGTTCGCTCTCCTCATGTGGCATCACGGGCTGCCGCGCACCGTCGTCATCGTCGGCGTCGCTGCGGTGCTGGGCGCGCTGGTCGCCATCGGCGCGCTCCTCGAAGGACGGCCGTGGGCCCTGCGCGCCGAGCTGGGAAGGCTCGCGCTCGGCGGTCTCGCGCTCGCGCTCGTGTTCTCCTCAGGCGCGTGTCGTCGCGATCGGCACAACGTCACGACGCACACCATCGAGGGCGAGAGCACCATCTTGCCCGCGCGTCCTCCGGCTCCCGATGCCGCGTCGCTCACGCGCTCTTCGAACCACGTCCTCGACGTCGACGGCAAGACGCGCCGCTATCTGCTCGTCGAGCCGCGCACCCTCGAGCCGAACAGGCGCTACCCGATCATCCTGGTCCTCCACGGAGACGGCGGCGACGCCGTCGGCTTTCACGCCGGCTTCCCGTTCGAGCAGGCCTCCGGTGCCGATGCCATCCTCGCTTATCTCGACGGCATCGGCTCCACGTGGGATCTCGAGACCACGTTCGAGAATCGCGACGTGAAATTCGCAGAGACGGTCTTCGACGAGCTATCGCGTCGCTTCCCCGTCGATCGCTCACGCCTCTTCGCGACCGGGTATTCGAGCGGCGGCTTCCTCTCCAACGTCATCGCTTGCCAGCGCAGTGGACTGCTCCGCGCCATCGCCTCGAATGCCGGCGGCGCGCCGTACAAGCAAGCGCAGACCTGGCCGAACGGCTATCCCAAATGCCCCGAGCAAGCGCCCATCGCCATGCTCGCCCTGCACGGCGAGGACGACTACGGCGTCACGCTCAGCAGCGGCCGCTTCTCGGCGGAGTACTGGGCCTACGTCAACGGCTGCAAGGCCGACCAGATGGAGACGACCGGCTACGAGCGGTGTCACGTCTATCGCGGATGCCCGAACGGCAAGGCCGTGGGCTTCTGCCCCATTCCCGGCCTCGGTCACTGGGTGTGGGACCACGCGGCCGAGGCGACGTGGTCCTTCTTCCGCACGCAGTGAGCGCGCTCACCGCGCGCGCTACCTCGACGAGATGGTGCGCCTCGTCGAGAGCGCTCGTTCGTATTCTTCGCGCTTGCCGTCGCACTGCTTGCCGATCTTGCCGAGCTCGGCGAGGAGATACTCGCGCAGCACGACGACGCGCTGGGGAACGAAGCGCGTCGACGGATACGCGATGTGGAGCACGGCGCCGTTGAGCGACCACTCCGGCAGCACGCGCACCAGCTTTCCCGTGAGCTCCGCGCGCGCGCACAAGAACGTCGGCAGCATGCCGATCCCGCATCCCGCGAGCACCGCCTTGCGAACGAACGAGAGGTCGTCGCTCGCCACCGGCCCCGTGACTTCGACCGAGGCCAACGTGCCGTCGGATCGCTCCAGCTCCCACGTCGACTTCCCGCTCGTCGAGCGGAAGAGCACGCATGCATGATCGCCGAGGTCGTTCAGCTCCTTCGGCTCGCCATGACGCGCGACGTACTTGGGTGCGGCGTACGCGACCGATTGGAGCCCGCCGACCCGGCGCGCGATGAGCGACGAGTCGCGCAGCGGTCCGGCGCGCACTGCGAGATCGAAGCCTTCGGCAACGAGGTCCACGACGCGACCGGTCAATGAGACCTCGACGCGGATCTTGGGGTGCTTGCGCACGAAGCGCGCGACGATCGGGGCGAGCGCCCACACGCCCATGTCGACCGGAGCGGTGATGCGTACGACGCCGCTCAGCTCGGCCTGCATGTCCGACGCGGCGCTCGTGGCCTCGTCGATGTCGCCGAGCGCACGCGACACGCGCTCGTAGAACGCGGTGCCGGCGTCGGTGAGGTGCAGCTGGCGCGTCGTGCGGTGCAGGAGGCGAATGCCGAGATCTTGCTCGAGCTGCGCGACGCTGCGGCTGATCGACGACTTGGGGAGGCCGAGCGTCTTCGCGGCGGCGGTGAAGCTGCCATCGTGGACGACGCGAACGAAGGCGGAGACGCGGTTCAGATCCATGGTTCGCCCCTTGTGAACGATAGGTTGCTTCGGGCCGCTTCGCGACCGCGAAGGAACACGCTCAGCTGTGGGCGCTCAGTTGTGGCTGAGGACGGTCATCGACACGACGCCGATGATGATCATCAGCATGATGACGACGACAGCGATGGCGACGCGACGTTTGCTTCGCCCGCCGTCGAAGCCGTCGACGTCGACCGGTCCGACCGCGTCGAGATCGAGCGTGGGCCGAATCGACGTCATGACCGCGACGCCGTAGCCCTGCGCGGAGCCCTGGGGCGGTGGAACCGACAGCATCCGCGCGCGCGCCGGCTGGGCTGCGAGGCCGCCGCCGCTCTGGTAGGCAGGCGCCGCTTTGAGGTCCGGAATGGTGGTGCCGCCGGAGCTGCCCGATGACGGCTCGTTGTCGAAGCTCGGCACAGACGCTGCGTTCTTCGCCGTGAACGCCGGCGGCGCGATCGAAGGTCCGAACGCGACTGGAATCGACGCGAGGCGCCCCGCAGCGCTGGCGTTCACGCCGCGCTCGGCACGCTCGACGCGCGCCTCGAGCTCACGCTGGCGCGCGACGAGCGGGCCCATCGCCTCTTCGACGGCGGCCCTCACGATCGCCCAAACCTCTTCGCGCATCGCAGAGCCGAGCCCGGCGCGATCATGCGTAGCTGATGTCGCTGCCGTCGCTGGCCCAGCTGTCGCTCCTCTCGCTCCGCCTGTCGGACCCGCGACACCCGCGCGCGCTGCCGGCGCGGCCACAGGCGCCACAGGTGCAGGTGCAGGGGCAGGAGCCGCCGCCGGCGCAGCCGCGGCGAGCACAGTCATCGGAGCCGGCACCGCGATCGGAAGCGCCGCAGCGGCGGGCACCATGAAGGGGTTCGTCCCGCCGTCACCGATGCCCGGCGCCGTCGGATACGGACCGCGCATCGTGCCCGGTGAGGCCGGCGTCGCGGGCGCCGTCGTCGCCGGTGCCGCTCCTGCCGTCGCGGGCGAGGCCTGCGTCGCCGGCGCAGCGGCCGCCGCCCGAGGCGGCGGCGCCGGCAGATCGTTCGGCTCCGGGAAGCTGTTCACCGTGGGCGCGTTCTCCCAGCTATCGCTCGGGGGCTCGTCTTCCCAACGCCGCGCCGGCACCGCTGGCGCGGTGGGCGGCGACACAGCCGGCGGACGCGGCGAAGGCGCAACGTTCGGAGCGACGGCAGGCGCGCGCGGCGACTGTACTCTCGCGGCCGCCGGCGCAGCAGCAGTCGGCGGCGCAGCGCGCGGAGCGCTCGGCGCATTCGGTGCGGTCGGCGACGAAACGGCAGGGGGTCTCACGGCGCCGGGCGGACGCGCCGGCGCTGCAGGAGTCGGCGCCGTCGCTGGGGGTCCCACGCGGCGTGCATCACGGGGCTCGCTCACGTCTCCAGGTTCTCTCATTCCGGCGCCGCATGCCAATGGAGTCGTCCAGAAAGCGCGACCGCAGAGTTTCGCAGCATATTTTCGCGATCGAAGGTCGTGCTTGACGACGGCGCGCGCGTTGCTTCGTGGAGTCGCACTATGAGGACGAATCACGCGCCCACGTCGAGACGTCACCCGACCCGATGCTTAACCTCTCAATCCGCACGTGAGCTCTTCACGCTCGTGGCGGTGAAGACATGAACATCGTCGACCCGAAGAACCAGACATCATCGACCCGCAGCGCGAGCACGACCGCTCGCGGCGGCGCGACCGTGCGCGCACCACGGAAGAGCCGTACGCGCGAGCGCGCCGAGCACGATGTTCGTCCGCGCGCCCGCCGGAACGCCCACGAGCGCTCGGGCTCCGTCGATGTCGACTCGATGTACCTCGCGGAGATGGCTGCCAGCAGCATCCTCACGCCCGAGCAAGAGGTTCAGCTGGCGCAGCGCATCGTCGCTGCGGAACGTTCGCTCATCGAGGCACTCGTGCGCGCCCCGTCGGGCGCTCGCGCTCTGTGCAAGCTCGCGCACGAGCTCACCGAGGGCAAGATCGACATCCGCGACATCGTCCTGAATCCCGATCAGGCCGGTCTCGATCTCGGCCGAACGACGGAGATCGTCCGTGGCGCGCTGAGCGGCAGCTGCTCCGGCGACGTCGATCTGCAGGCCGCCGTGGTCGACACGCTCTCCACCGTCCGGCTCGACGGCGACATCGTCGAGTCCGTCGTCAACGCCATCCGCGAGGGCGCCGCCACGGCGATCGACGACGCCGACGCCGCCATGGCCATCGAGGCCGCGCGTCGCGAGCTCAAACGCGGGAAGGAGCGGCTCGTGGTCGGCAACCTCCGCCTCGTCGTCCTCTTCGCGCGCAAGTACCTCA
>JAXDMI010001095.1:0-5965 GCA_034666145.1 Myxococcales bacterium
TACCTCGCGATGGAGCTCCAGAACCTCGACGTCGCGCAGCGAGCGCTCCGCGCCATCACCATGCTCAAGCTGGCGGCGCCGCTGCCGAAGGCGCTCGCGTATCAGCACCTCGGCGAGATCGCGAAGCAGCAGGGCGACGTGAAGCGCGCCATGATGCTGCTGAAGCGCGCCATCGACGACGACCCGTCGCTGCAGAGCGCGCGGATCCTGCTCGACGCGCTGCAAGCGGAGACGTGAGCCGCGCACGTGAGCGCGTTGCCTGGGTAACGAAATCGGATCGAGGGAAAATCCCCTCGGGTTGCTGCTTCTCCGAGGCCGCACAACGACGTTTGCCCACCTGAGCCTCGATGGATAACGGGTTCCCCATCAAACGCGTCAGGTGCAACGATCGCCGGGAAAATACCGAGCGATCGGCAAGGTTCACATCCGTGTAACGAAGGCATGGCGACTGCAGAGCAGGCCGTCATGCGCCAGACTTCCCTCGCCTCACTCGCTGCTGTTCTCGTCGCCATCGTCGCCGCCGGCTGCTCGTCCGCCGACTCGACGCCCATCCCGTCGCACAAGGCGACGACGAAGACACCGACCCCTGCGGGCACCGGCACGGCGGCGCAGAATCCGGCCGACGACCTCCCCGCTCCTGCGCCGGCGACCCCTGCTCCGACCGCGGGCACGGAGATCGGCAGCGAGTCGTGGGCCGACGGCAAGATGCTCGCTGCGAGCGTGACCATCAAGGCCGGAGCCACCGTCGACATCGCGCCCGGCGCGACGGTCACCGCAGCGAGCGGCGTTTCGATCACCGTGAAGGGAACGCTCAGCGTGCAGGCGTCTGCCAGCCACGCGAAGCTCACCGGCGCCAACTGGAAGGGCATCATCGTCGCGAGCGGCGGCACGCTGAACGTCGACGGTCTCGACATCTCGAACGCCGAAGTCGGCGCGTGGACGCAGACCGGCAACACCGATGCGACGATGCTGAACTCGTCGATCAGCGCCGCCGCGACGCCGTTCAAGATGGAGCCGGGTAGCAAGCTCACGATCACCAAGTCGTCGGTCGTCAAGTCGACGGGCCAGAGCCAGATCGCCGGCACCTTCGTCGCGTCGTACATGGCCTACGACAAGGGCTCGTCCGAGGGCCTCGAGCTCAACGACGCCGCAGGCTCGATGACCATCTCCGACTCGACGCTCACCGGCCTCGGCGGCGGTGACTACGTGGTCTCGCGCACCGGCGCGCTCGTGAAGGTCGAGTACACGACCATCACCGGATCGCATTGCGGGTTCCACTTCAACGCGGTCGACAAGTTCATCATCGACCACGTGTCCGACGACCAGAACTCGTACGGCGCGATGCTCTACGGCTCGGGCGCGGGCCCCAACCAGATCCTCTCGTCGAACGTGCGCAGCACCGACAAGGACCTCGATTTCTCCGGCACCAACGGCGCGACGACGATCGACAAGTCGTTCACGGGCGGCAAGAACACGCTCGCGACGAACGCGAAGATCACGAACGCCGCGACGGTGCCCGTCGCCAACGCCAAGCCGCGCTGACCTGACGCTGCGGGCGGGGGCTACGGGGGCTCGAGAGCCAGCGCCTCGTACAGGATGTCGAGGCGCTCCTTCAGCTCGTCGTTCCCCGGATCGTGCTGGTAGGCGCTGATGATCTGGATGCGCGCCTCTTCCAGCTGTCCGTTGGAGAGGAAGCGATCGGCCTTCGCGGCGAACTGCTTGGCCTTCGGGTTCCGCGCGATCATGTAGAGCGTGCGCTGCTCGAAGGTCGGCTTCTGCTGCACCGCGTGCTCGTCGAACGTGGCGCCGGCGTTCTGCTGCGGGGCGGCGCCACCACCGCCCATGGCCTTGCGCAGCTCGGCGTCGTAGCGCGCGCGGAGCGCCGGGCGACGCAAGACGTTGTACGCCTCGACGAGGCGCTTGAAGACCGCCGTCGCCGCCTGCCCCACCTCGACCGGCTCCTCGACGAAGCGATCGGGGTGACAGCGCAGCGAGAGATCGTGGAACGCCTTCTGGACCTCGGCCGGAGGCGCGTTGAACGGCACCCGGAGGATGTCGTAGAAGTTCATCGTCTCGAGGGACTCGGCCCACACCACGAACGTCGACGGCGCTGCCATCAAGCCACCGCGTGACGAGCCTGGCGCGCCGCCATGGCGTCGACCTCGGCGGCATCGGTCGAGGCGCCGAGCAGACGCATGGTGGCCTTCGTCTCTCGATCGGTGTCCTTGTCCTTGGCGCGGACGTTGAGGATGCCGTCTGCATCGAGCTCGAAGGTCACGAGGATCTTCACCTCGCCGCGCGTGCCGGGTTTCAGACCGGAGAGCTCGAGCTCGCCGAGGCGCGTGTTCTCCGCGAAGCGACTCGACTCGCCTTGCGCGACGCGGATGAACACCACCGTCTGATTGTCCGATGCCGTCAGGAACGTCCGCGTCTTCTCGCAGGGCACCGGCGAGTTGGCGGCGATGAGGACGTCGGAATATCCGCCGACCGTCTCGATGCGAAGGCTCATCGGCGTGACGTCGATGAGCAGCGGTGCGTTGTCGGACGTCTCGATGGCGCTGCCGCGCGCGAAGGCCGCTTGCGAGAGAGCCGGTTGTGCCGGCGGCGCATCGAACGACGGGAAGAAGTCGCCGCCCGCGACGATGGCTCCGAGGTTCGCGCCGGGAGGCTCGAGCGAGATACGACCGCCCGGCTCGAGACCGAGATCGGGCGGGGCGTTGGAGCGTCGCGCGGGCATCGGTCCCGCCGTCGGCGGCTCGCTGAGCTCGGCGCGCACGGGCGAGCCTTCGATCGACCTCCCACCGGCGCGAGGAACAGGCGGCGGCGGCTTGCGTCCCCCGGTCCCCGTCGCGCTCTGCTGGGGAGCATGTTGCGGTGCACCATGGCCGTGCCTGGCGGACGGCGTGTACGGCAACAGCTCGGGCACCTGGTTCGGATCCGGCGGCACGGGCGGCGGCGAGAACGTGATCACCGCCGCGGCCTTGGAGAACGCGATGTACGCCGGCACGTCTCCCTGCGGCGGCGCGGCCATTCCCGCGGGCACGTTCGGAGCACGCGGAACCGCGATCTGATGCGGGTTGGGGTTGGCGTTGGGAGGCGTCGACGCGATCTTGTCGCCGCTCCCGTCCGGGGTCTTCGCCTTCGCGAGCTGGTCGTGCGCCGACTTGCGCTTGGCCACCGCCTTCGACCGGTTGAGCGCGTGCGCTTGAATGGCCGCTCCCAGCGCGACCACCTCGTCGGGGTTGACCTTGAGATGCGGCGACTGGCCGAAGAGCTGCTCCACCAGCCGCGCCGCGAGCGGCATGCGCGTCGAGCCACCGACGAGAATGACGCGATCGAAGTCCTTCGGATGGAGCCCGATGATCTCGATCGACTGCTTGGCGACCGACATCGTGCGCTCGATCAGGGGCAGCGCGATGCGGTCGAGCGCCTGGCGCGTGACCGTCATCGTCATCGTCATCGGGATACCGCCCTCGGTGTAGCCGATGCCGCTGATCTCCTGCTCGATCGCGTTCTGCGTCGAGAGCTGCTTCTTCACTTCTTCGGCGATGAAGCGGAGGCGAGCGAACGCGACGGCGTTCGTGCGCGGATCGACGTTGAAGCGCTTGATCACCTCGAGGGCCATGAACTCGGCGAGCAGGCGGTCGATGTCGTCGCCGCCGAGCGCGGTGTCACCGGCGGTGGCGAGCACCTCGAAGACGTTTCCGGTCAGGTCGAGCAGCGTGACGTCGAACGTGCCGCCGCCGAGGTCGTAGACCGCGATCTTCTCGGCCTTCGCGATCGACTGTCCGTAGGCGAGCGCAGCAGCGGTGGGCTCGTTGAGGATGCGCAGCACCTCGAGCCCCGCGAGCTTGCCGGCGATCTTCGTCGACGCGCGCTGGAGGTCGTTGAAGTTCGCGGGCACCGTGATGACGGCGCGATCGACGGCCCCTCCGAGCGCGTGCTCGGCGATGGCCTTCGCGCGGCGGAGCACGAAGGCGCTGATCTCGGGGAGCGCGTAGGCGACGTCACGAGCGAGCACCATCGTGCTGTTCTTGGCGCCCTCGGTGAACTGGAACGGGAAGCGACCGCGCGCTGCTTTGACCTCGTCGGAGTCGAACGGCCGGCCGATGAGCGGCTTCACGGAGAAGATGGTGTTCTCCGGATCGATGAGGCGGCGTTCGCGCGCCGAGTCGCCGACGAGCACAGTGCCCGACGGATGGAACGAGACGACCGACGGCAAGAGCCGGCGATGCTGCTCGTCTTCGAGGGTGACGGCGACACCGTCGACCACCGCAGCAACGACGGTGTTCGTCGTACCGAGGTCGATACCGATTGCGTGGCTCATGCGGGAGTAGACGTCCGGCGGGGGCCTGGACCCCTCGATGGTACCACCCGCATTTCGCGCACGTTCGCGGTTTCCTCCGTCCGGCTTTCAGCCAGTAGCGCGGATGTGCGACGCGCGGAGAGCCGCGTCGACGCCTGCGGCAACGCGGCGCCCGTCGGCGATGGCCCACACGACGAGGGACTGACCACGCGATGCGTCACCCGCCGCGAAGACGCGCGGGACGTTCGTGGCGCCCGACGCGTCGCTCACGACGTTACCGCGACCGTCGACGGCGAGGCCGAGCTCGGCCACGAGGCCGGTGCGCTCCGGTCCCGTGAATCCCATCGCGAGGAGCGCGAGGTCGCACGGGATGTCGAAGTCGGAACCCGGGATCTCGCGGATGGTCCCGCCCGCGAGCTCGGCGCGTGCGGCGGCGATCTTCACGATGCGCTTGCCCGAAGCGTCGGCGACGAACGCCTTGGTCATCACCGAGAAGTCGCGCGCACATCCCTCTTCTTGGGAAGAGGAGGTCCGGAGCACGAGCGGCCATGCCGGCCACGGATTCGCGGGCATGCGGACGAGCGGCGGCTTCGGCATGAGCTCGAGCTGCGAGACGCTCTTCGCGCCCTGGCGGTTGGAGGTGCCGACGCAGTCGGACCCGGTGTCGCCGCCGCCGATGACGACGACGTGCTTGCCGGTGGCGAGGATGGGCGGCTGGGGATGGCCGTCGGGGCCGTTCGCCTCGGCGACGGCGTCGCCGGCGACGCGGCGGTTCTGCTGGACGAGGAAGTCCATCGCGTACGTGACGCCTTCGAGCTCGCGGCCCGGCACCACGAGGTCGCGCGGGACGCGGGCGCCGGTGCAGAGGACCACGGCATCGAAGCGCGCGAGCAGCTCGGCGCCGCCCAGCTTCGCTCCGACGTCGACGCTCGTCTCGAAGACGCAGCCCTCGGCCCGCATCTGCGCGACGCGGAGATCGAGGATGTTCTTCTCCATCTTGAAGTCGGGGATGCCGTAGCGGAGGAGACCGCCGAGGCGATCGTCGCGCTCGTAGACGACGACGTCGTGTCCGGCGCGCGCGAGTTGTTGCGCTGCAGCAAGACCGGCGGGGCCGGAGCCGATGACCGCCACGTTCTTCCCGCTGCGCAGCGGCGCGAGGACCGGCGTGAGGCCGCCGCCGAGGCCCTGCTCGATCGCGGCACGCGCGATGGTGCGCTCGACGTCCTTGATGGTGACCGGCGCGTCGTCGATGTTGAGCACGCACGACGCTTCACACGGCGCAGGGCAGATGCGCCCCGTGACCTCGGGGAAGTTGTTCGTCGCATGAAGCGCCCGAACGGCGTCGTCCATGCGCCCGCGATGCACGAGGTCGTTGAACTCCGGGATCACGTTGCCGAGCGGACAGCCCTGATGACAGAACGGGATGCCGCAATCCATGCAACGCGAGGCCTGCGCGCGGAGCTCGCTCTCCGCGGGCTCCACGACGAACTCGCGGTAGTGCTCGACCCGCTCCTCGGCCGGTCGCTCCTTCGACTTCGCTCGCTGGACCTTCAAGAAGCCGCGGGGGTCGGCCATGGTCAGCCTCCCTTCACGAGCTTGAGGCGCCGCTGCGAATCGGCGGCGGCGGTGGCCGTGCGGGGCTGGCCTTCGGCGGCGGCG
>JAXDMI010001096.1:0-4994 GCA_034666145.1 Myxococcales bacterium
CTCCTTCCACGCGAAGCAGATGATCGAGTACGGAACGCAGGTGGTCGGCGGCGTCACGCCGACGCGCGGCGGTGAGACCTTCGAGGGCAAAGTGCCGGTGTTCGACACCGTCGCGAAGGCCACGAAGGAGACCGGCGCGAATGCCAGCGTCATCTTCGTTCCGCCGCCCGGCGCCGCCGACGCGATCCTCGAGGCGTTCGATGCGGGCCTCGAGCTCGTCATCTGCATCACCGAGGGCATCCCTTCGGTGGACATGCTCGGCGTGCGCCGCGTGCTCGAGGCCATGCAGGCCTACGCCAAGGCGAACGGAAAGCCGATCCCGCGCCTCGTCGGACCGAACTGCCCCGGCGTCATCACGCCCGACGAATGCAAGATCGGGATCATGCCCGGCCACATCCACAAGAAGGGCAACATCGGCGTCGTCTCGCGCTCCGGTACGCTCACGTACGAGGCGGTCGGTCAGCTGACCGCCCTCGGCATCGGCCAGTCGACCTGCGTCGGCATCGGCGGTGACCCCGTCAGCGGCATGGACTTCGTCGACGTCCTCGAGCTGTTCCAGGCGGACCCGGATACGCACGGCGTCATCATGATCGGCGAGATCGGCGGCGGCGCCGAGGAGCGCGGCGCGCAGTTCATCAAGGACAAGATGACGAAGCCCGTCGCTGCGTTCATCGCGGGTACGACGGCGCCTCCCGGTAAGCGGATGGGCCATGCCGGCGCGATCATCTCCGGCGGCAAGGGTACGGCGGCTGCGAAGATCGACGCCCTCACGGCGGCGGGCGCGAAGGTCGCTCCCACACCGAGCGACATGGCGTCGACGCTCCAGTCGATGATGAAGTAGTCCGCAAACTCGCGGAGGATCTCGATGGCCGGCATCGTGCGCGAGGAGCGCGCGCACGATTCTGCGGCAAGAACGTGCGCCGCCATCTACGCTGGACCTGTGTCGAGAACGGGAATCGGAGCGGCTGCTGGAGCCGTCGGCGTGACGCTGTTCGCGCTGGCGACCTCGTTCGTGTCGGGCGCATGCAGCTCGCTGCCCGACATCCGTTTCGACGAGGACGCGTCTGCGCTCCTCCCCGGTGACGGTGGTCAGGCGGAGGGCGCGATCAACTGCAAGCGGAGCGCATCCGAGATCTGCAACGACGGCATCGACAACGACTGCAACGGTAAGACCGATTGCGAGGACTTCGCGTGCCGGCAGCAGGGCTACAGCTGTCAGGATGTTCCGACCGACTGGGCTCCCGTCTCGTTCTCTGCCACCGCGCGACCGAGCTGCCCGGACGGCACGATTCCCGTCGATCTGAAGGTGGCGGCCGGAGACTCCACCGGCGCCACGTGCGCCTGCTCGTGCAACGGGGTCGGTGGGTCGTGCACGTCCGGATCGTTCACCGTCACGAGCGCGAACGACGGCGCGTGCTCGACGACGCCGACGACGACGACGGTCCCGGTGAACAACGCCGCGTGCGCCGCGCTCACCACCAACATCGTGCTCGCCAACCGCGCGATGCTGACGCCACCGAGCCCGCCGGCGTCGTGCGCGCTCACGTCGGCACTCAATGGCGCGCTGACCGACGGGCGGTTGTGTCAAGCGGTGGCAGGGAGCGCGCTGATGGGCGGCGGCTGCGGGACGAATCAGCTCTGCGCCCGGGGCGCCTCGACGGGCCTCGCGAGCTGCGTCACCAAGAACGGCAGGAGCGCGTGTCCGGTCGCCTTCCCGCAGAGGAGCACGGCCGGCACGGATGCCACCGACAGTCGCTCGTGCAGCGGATGCGCATGCGCGGCGCCCACGCCATGCACCGGTGGCGACGTCTCGCTCTACGAGAGCTCGACCTGCAAGGCCGTCGGCGGATTCCAGAACGCCACGGGGATCACGACCTCGTGCAACAACCTCAATCCGGACTCCAACTTCACGGCGACGGCCTTCAAGTCCACGCCGCCGACCGGTGGTGGCTGTGGCGCGCTGACGAACCCGGGCACCGTGACCGGCGGCGTGAGCTTCATCGACGAGCGTACGGTCTGCTGTCGCTGAGCCGGCGTCTCGACCATCTCGATCAGAGCTCGGCGCGAACGAGCGCGAACTCGTAGGACACGTCGCGATCGGTGAGCTCGGTGAAGGAGCGTACCTCTCCGAGCTCGTTGCGCAGCCCGGCGACGCGGCCGCGTTCGGTGACGAAGTACACGGTGCCCTCGCCGCTCTTCTTGCGCGCGTCGAGATACGTCCGCATCGGAGCGCCGCTGGAGATGAAGAGGGCGACGCGATTTCCGGTGTAGAAGTTCTCACCCTTCCAGTTGAGCTGGTACGCGACGAGCGCGGCCGCGCGCGTGCCGTGCGCGACGTCGACGTCGCGCGAACGATAGTAGGCCTCGAAGACGCCGCGCTGTCCGCCGTCCGATGCCGCGCGCACGAGATAGCCGTCGAGCAGCAACATCGAGCCGAGCGTCGCGCACGCGCCGAGCGCCAGTGCGGCGCGCGCGCGCCACTGACGGAGCGCGAGCGCGATGCACGCGATCGCGGCAGTGATGGCGACCGCGCCGAGCGCCGGCGCGAAGACCTCGGTGCTCGGCCAGCGACGGTCGTACCGATACGTCATGAGCTGGAGGAAGCGCGCCGTGCCCGCTGGGCCGTGGCCGTCCGACGGTGCGAGCACGAGGTCGCGCGCCACGAGAAGGACGACGAGCGCAGCCGCGGCGAACGCAGCGCTGCTCGCTGCGACTCGAGAGCTACCTCGATCGGAGGCCGCCTCTGCGATGCGCTCGTCGAGCCACATGCCGGCGACCATCGCCGCGCCGGGAAGGACGAGGAGGCCGTAGTGATGGAACTTCGTGCCCATCGACGACACGAGAGCGAACGCGAACAGCGTGGCTCCGAAGAGCAGCGCGCGCGCTCGTGACCTCCGGCTGCCGCTCGATGCGTCGTCATGACCGGGGGCGGCGAGCCCAGCGACGAGGGCAATGCCCGACCAAGGGAACGTGGCATAGCCGAGCTGCTTGATGAAGTACGCGATGCCGACGTCGTCGGTGCCGTTGGTGTCGTGGAGGTGCTCGAGGGTGCGACCGAGCATGTGCCGCATGACGAGCTCGTCGATGAAGACGCGACCGTGTCGCGCAAAGACCGCGAGGTACCAGGGCGCGACGAGCACGATGACGACGCCGAGGCCGGTGAGGAGCTCGAGTCGGAGAAGCGGCCGCAGCGAACGACGCGCCGCGAGCGCCGCGAGCGCGGCAGCGGCGGGAACGACGAGGGCGGCTGGGCCCTTGGCCATCGCGCCGAGCGCCGCCGCCGTCCACGCCGCGATCGCGAAGAGACGTGACGCGCGCGTCTCGTTCGCGAGCTGCGCGGTGAGCCACACCACGAGGGGCGTCCAGATCGCGACCTGGAGGAACGGCGGCAGACGCGCGTGAGCGACGGCGACGGGCGCGCACGCCGGCTGTCCGGGTAGAGTGCACGCATTCGGTGAACCGGCGAAGAGCCGATCGGCGCCGAAGTGCACCCCGCCGGGTATCGCGAAGCGCGTCACCGCCGACGCGTCGACATGGATGTGACCGGAGAGCAGCACGAGGAGCTGCGGCACGGTCAATACGAGGAGCGCGAGCGCCATGGCGTGTCCGGCGTGCACGGTGACGGCTCGCTTGCCGAGACGGATCGACCAGCGCGACACGTGCGCCTCGGCGGGAGTCTCGAGCGCGCGGAGCAGGAAGCCGAGCGACGCCGCCACCGCCGCGACGAGCGGCATGTCGGTGATCGCCTGGTGCGAGAGCAGCGCGTAACCGGGCATCGTGAGGAGGATCGCGGCGCCCACGAACCCCGCGCGGCGACTGCACGTGCGCGAGACGCCGTTGTAGAGGATGTACGCGCCGACGACGGCGAGCACGAACGCGGGCATACGGACCGCCCACTCGGGATGCGCCGAGCCGGAAGCGAGCGAGCGCGCTCCGGCCAGCACTTGATCGGGGCCGCTGCGTACGCCGAGGATCATCATCGAGAGCGACTCGAGCCAGAACACGAGGACCGGCTTCGACATGAACCATCCCTCGTTCGCCCACCACGGCGAGACGAAGTCGCGACGCTCGATCATCTCGCGCGCCACCTCCGCGTAGTGCGTCTCCCACGGATCGACGAGCGAGAACGCGCCGAGCATCGGTAGCCCGGTCACGATGCCGAGCGCCACTACCCAGAAGCCGTGGCGTCGCGTGAGCGCGCGCTTCTCTCCGCGCTCGTCCACGGCGAGCGGACCGAGCGCGACGCCCGCGCGGAACACCGCGACGACGAGCGCGAGCGTCGCGGCGGGCGCCAGGATCGCCACCGCCCACGTCGGCAGCACCGCGCTCACCGCGAGGCGCAACACGAGCAGAACGAGCGCGCTCATCGCCAGCACGAGCGCGAACGGCTTGGCGAGCGTGCGCGCGGCCACCTCGCGAGGCGGGGCGAGGATGGGCGGCGCTTCGGCGAGCGCTGCGGCCCAGGACTTCACGATCGTCACGGCGCTCATCGGACCTCCAGCATGCCGGCGGGAATGCGATCGTGACCGTCGCTGTCGCCGGCGGTGACGTGCATGCGGCGATCGTCCTCGCAAGGGAGCGCGCCGACGCCCCAGTACATGCGGTAGCTGCCGGCGCGGAAATGCGCGGGGAGCTTCACGTCGAAGTCGTCGACCACCACATCGCCGGGGCGCCAGAGAGCGAGGGGGTAGGGGAGCTCGCGATGCTCCGCGCTGAACCGCGACGGGGAATGATCGATGTGGAGAAACGTGCAGTATCCACTCAATCCGCCGGCTTTGACCGCGCTGCCGGGGCCTCCGCGAACGGCGGCGACGATCCGGACGTGCGCGCTGCGGCTTCCGCGAGGGATCGCGTCGATGGCGTGGCCCTTCGCATCGACGAGCTGCCAGCCGACGGCGTCGAGGCGATCGTCGAGCACGGCGCCGCCGAGCGAGCGCAGCCCGGTGGGCGGCGTGCCGAGCACGATCGCGTCGAAGGGATTGTCGCTCCGCTCG
>JAXDMI010001097.1:0-9241 GCA_034666145.1 Myxococcales bacterium
CTGCCGCAGACCGAGTACGCGTCGTCGCTCGTCCAGCGCGCACGCCGGCTGCCCGATGCGAGCGAGGCGGTCCCGGTCCACCGCATCGACGTCGGCACGAGCGGGCTCGTGATGATGGTGCGCAAGCCGGAGCTCGTGGAGCGCTGGCAGGCGATCCTGGCCGCCGAGACGTCGCGCAAGATCTACGTCGTGGGCACGCGCGGTGTGACGCCGAGCAAGGGCGCCATCACGCGCGAGCTCCGCGAAGACGGAAAGATGTATCCTGCACGCACACGGTACCGCCGTCTGGCCGTGGCGAGCGGTCACTCGGTGCTGCGCGTGATCCCCGAGCAGGGGCGAACGCACCAGATCCGCCGCCACCTCGCCGCCATCGGTCACCCCGTGCTCGGCGACGACCGCTATGGGCACGCACCGACGAACCGCTTCTTCGAGGAGAAGAACGCGCTCGATCGCACCTTTCTACACTGCGTGCGCCTCGAGTTCGATCATCCCACGCAGAACCAGCGGCTCATCGTCGAGGCGCCGATGCCGGGCGATCTTCGGGGCGTCCTCGAGCGCACGAGCGGTCCGGGCACGCTGCGCTTCCTCGAGCACAAGAACGCGCTCGGCCACAGCGGTCAGTCGAGCATCCCGCCGCCGCCGGACTCGACGCATGATCGCGGCAGCACGCCCGACATCGAATCGAGCCGCCCGTCGCTCCACACCGAGCTCACCTCCGACGACGACGAGCTCAACGGCCGCGACAGCAGCGGCCGCTTCTGACCACACGATCTCTCGCCCGCTCCCACTCGATCGGCTTCGGTCAGGAGGGGCGTGCGTGTCTGACCAGGCCCAGGGCGAGGCGGAGCTTCGTGGGCCACGGGAGCGAGTGGCCGTTGTACCAGCGCATCGCGGCGTCGCGCGCGAACGTCGATTGCAACAAGAGCCGTCGCGCCGGGTGGCCCAGCCGGCCGTAGACGCGGCGTGCGAGCCACGCGCTCTGCAGCATGTGACGGCCGATGGTGGCGGTGCGCACTGCCCGGGCATACGCGTCGAAGGAGGCTCCGCCGGTTCGCAGCGCGCGCGCGACATGACGCGCTGCCATCGCGCCCATCACGATGGCTTGGCCGATGCCTTCGCCGGTGGCGTGATCGATGCCCGCGGCTTCGCCGACGAAGAGGAGCCCGTCCTGCGCGAGCGTCGTCGTTCCGACGAACGGTCGCGTGCTGAACGGCCTCAGCTTCACCGTCGCGATGTCGATGCCGCGACGCGCGAGCGCCTGAGCGAGCGAGGCCTTCACGTCGGACCCCGGCTCGAGGTTCGCGTGGTAGATGCCGCGGCTCACGTGACGGACGCCGTCGATCATCGTCGGAAAGTCCCAGTAGTAGCCCTGCAGGCCGTCCTCGAGCACCGACAGATCGAAGTCGATCATGTCGCGCGCGGGTCCGCTGTCGGAAGCCACCGGCGCGGTGTCGAGCACGTAGAGATGCCCTTTGCGCTCCGGCTCGCGCAGTCCGAGGAGCTTGCGCGTCGCGCTGCCGGCGCCATCGCATGCGGCGACGACACGCGCGGTGAGCGCGCCCTTCGTCGTGGCCAGCCGGAAGCCGCCCGCGATGCGCTCGATGCCACGTATCCCCTCCTCCTCGCGGATCACGGCGCCGTCGGAGCGCGCCGCACCGAGGAGCTGCGCATCGAATTCGAAGCGCCGCACCACGATCCCCATCGCGCACTGCGTCTCGCCCACTGCGCCCTGGAAGAGCACGCGCACGCCGCGCATCGCGATGAACGGGACCTCGACGCGCACGCCGAGCGCATGCAGCGCGTCGACGCCGAGCTGACTCACGGCGCCCGCGCACGGCTTGTCGCGGGGGAAGCGCGCCTTGTCGAGCACGACGATGCGTTCCGGCCGGATGCCTTGGTCGCGCACGAGATGGAGGGCCGTGCTCGTGCCCGCCGGACCGCCGCCTACGATCGCGACGTCGTAGTCCCACGCGCCTCGCGATACCCGCAGGGGTGTGGCGCCGGTCATGCCTTCTCGGGGAGGATGCCGTCGAAGTCGGCGGCGAGATCGCGGACCAGCTCGTCGAGGTCGGCATCGCGTCCGGCCGGCGCAGCGATCGTCAGATCCCCGCCGCCCTCTGCGAACACCTGCGCGAGCCCCTCGTGCGCCTCGACGATGCCTTTCAGGAATGCAACGTCCTTGGCGCGGACCACGAGCCTGCGCGTGATCATGCCTTCACCGACGAGCGGGGCCACGGGCCGACGCGCCATCGCCATTCTCTTAGCGGGTTGCGAGCGAAACGGTAGAGTGGATGCGTGGAGAGCACGATCATCCGCCAGGTCAACATGACCGCCATGCTCGTCGGACCCAACGGTCGCGTCGCGGATGACGTCGCCATGTATTTCTCGCAGGCCCGCGTTCACGTCGTGCGGGTCATGCATTCGGCCGCGGCCTGCGAACGGCTCGCCGTGTCGATGCCGCAGGTGGTGGTCGTGCTCGGAACGCTCCGGGCCGACGAGCGGGACGCGCTCGCCGACCGCGCCACCGCCGTGGGCGCGCTCTTGATGTATTTCGATCCCGAGCTCGACGCCGAGACGTTGCAGGACCTCGTGGCCCGCGCCGCGCAGGCTGCCGTGGAGCGCAAGCTGGTCCGCGATGAGTCGGGCCCCGCGGGTGCGGTGTCGGAGCCGCCCGGCGCCGACGAAGACGTCGACTCGAAGTGGTGACTCACCCGCCTCGACGAGGTCGGGTATCACGAGCGCGTCACACGAGCGGGTCTTCGACCTCGGCGTCGCGGGCGCGCTTCTCGCGCAGCCGGTGCTGCACGTACTCGACCAGGCTCTCGACGTAGCTCTCGAACGGTGGACACCGCACGTCGGTGTCCGCAAGCAGCTCCGACGTGTTCGCGAAGCTGTACGAGACCGGCGTCGCCAGCGCATCGAGGAACGCGCGCGGGCTCTTCGCGATGCGATCGAGCCCCGGCGTACGCAAGATCGCCTTCGTGAAATTCCCTGGGATGAAGCCGCGCGGGTTCCGTCGACCACCGGCCGCGGCCACGAGCTCGAAGACGCGCTTTGCGCTGAGCGGTGACGGATCGCCGACGTGGAACGTACGCCCCGGCGCGCGCGGGTCGCGAGCGAGCGCACACGTCGCGCGCACGTAGTAGTCGACCGGCACGAGGTGCATCGAAGCCCCGGGTCGACCCGGCAGCGCCAGCGGGATCTCGGACGGCGACGTCACGATGAGCAGGATGAGGAAGTAAGGGCCTCCGCCGCGGTCGACCTCGCCGGTCTTCGAATCGCCGACGACGATGGTGGGCCGCATCACGCAGATGGGAAGCTTCGGCATCGCCGCGCGCATCATCTTCTCGCCGCGCGCGAGCGTCTCCTCGACCACGTTCTTGAAGCCCTGGCCCTTCTCGAGCTCGCCCTCGAGCACGAGGCCCGTGCGATCGCCGGAGACGAGCGCCGTCGAGTGGAACGCGAGGCACTTCAGCGAGCGACAGATGCGCGCCACCTCGAGGACCTCGCGCGCGCCGCCCACGTTCACGCGCTCCGCCACCTTGCGATCGGCACCGAGCGCGCCGAGATGCGCCATGTGATGGATGCGGTCGATCTCGGGGGTCAGCGACGCGAGCTCGGCGCCTGACAGGCCGAGGTCCATCGACGACGCATCGCCCTCGATCAGGTTCACGCGGCCACGCTGCTCGAGCGTGAGCGTGTCGAGCGCCTCGCGCGCCTCGGCCTCCGCGCTCTGCTCGACGATGGCGTGGACGAGCGTGCGCGGTCCCGTGCGCAGGATCTCCTCGCACATCTTCCGCGCCGCGAACGACGGGAAGCCGGTGAGGAGGACCACCTCGTCGAAGCCGGCGCGCGTCATCGGAGCGAGCCTATACCCGACCTACGTCGAAGGGTTCAGGGACCGTTGCCGCAGTAGTGGTCGCCCACCGCGCGGAGCCAGCCGCCGAAGTTGTTGTAGGTGCCGGGGGCGCAGAGATCGCCGGGACCGATCTGAGGCAGCACGCACGTCGTGTTCTGGACGAACGTGTTGCACTGCCCGCCGCCCCCGTTGACCTGGTTGCGGCACTGGGTCGACGAGGCAGCTGCACACTGGTTGCAGCTCGTGTCCTGACAGTCGACCGCGCAGCCCGTGCTGCGGTTGCATGCGGCGTTCACGAACGGCGCAGCGCAGCGATAGATGCCGCGGAGCTGTTGGAACGGCTCGTCGAACGGCGTGAGACACGCAGCGCATGCCGCGTTCGTCGCGTTGAGCACCTGGAAGGCGGCGACGCACGTGCCGGTGGTCGGTCCACCCGCGCAGGCGGCGCGGATGGCGTCGAGATCGACGGTGTCGTCGCAGAGGCCCTGGAGCGAGGGCGTGACCGCCGTCGTGATCCCCGCGGGACACGTCGCGTAGGGCGCGGGGCAGGTCGACTGCTGGTTCGCGCAGACGCGCGGAGTGACGAGCGTGTCGCACGTCGAGCCCATCGCCGCGCAGTTGGTGCACGTGACGCCGCTGGAGCCGCACGACCCGTTCGCGAAGCCGATCGCGCATGCATTGCCCGGCGTGCAGCAGCCGGCGCAGTTCGCAGGTCCGCACTTGTCCTTGCAGACGCGGCCCTGGCAGACCTGATTTCCACCCGTGCAATCGTTGCACTGTGCACCGGCCTGGCCGCACGCGGCGTCCTGCGTGCCGAGCACGCACGTGTTGCCCGAGCAGCAGCCGGCGCAGTTGCCGGGTCCGCACGCGGGCGTCTGACAGCTGCCGCCCTGGCAGACCTTCGCCTGGCCTGCGCAGTTGATGCACTGCACGCCGGTGAGCCCGCAGGCGGTGTTCTGGTTGCCGACCGCGCAGACGTCCGCGCCGATGCAACAGCCCGCGCAGTTTGCCGGGTTGCAACCGGGTTGCGGGGTACAGACGCCGCTGGTGCACGCCTCGTTCATCGCGCAGCTCGTGCACGCGGCGCCGCCCTTGCCGCACGCAGCGGGCGTGGTGGCGACCACGCAGCTGTTGCCGACGCAGCAGCCGGGGCAGTTGGCGGCGTTGCACGTCACCGGCGTCTGGCAGGTGCGCTCGTTCGGCTGTCCCGGCGCGACGCACGTCTGGCCGGCGGCGGTGCAGTTGGCGCACTGCTGGCCCTGCTTGCCGCAAGCGGTCGAGTCGCTGCCGGTCACGCACGTGTTGCCGTTGCAGCAGCCGCCGCAGTTCTGCGGACCACACGTCGGCGTGCCCTGGCACTGACCGCCGACGCCGCCCGGATCCGAGGCGCACGTCTGGCCCATGTCCGTGCAGCTGTTGCACGCCTGGCCCTTTGCACCGCACGCGTCGTCGCCGGTTCCCATGAGGCACTGGTCACCGACGCAGCAGCCGGCGCAGTTCGTCGCGTCGCACTGGCCGACGCTGCACGCGCGCTTCGCGGGATCGCACGAGCGACCTTGCTGGCCGCAATCGGTGCACGTGGAGCCCGAGGTCCCGCAGGCGGCGGAGTCGGTGCCGGCGAGGCACGTCGAGGTGCCGTTGTCGAAGCTGCAACAGCCGCCGGGACAATTGCTCGCGCCGCAGCTCGCAACGGTACGTCCGCACGCCTTCTTCGCGTCGCAGAACTGGAAACCGTTCGCGATGCAGTCGGAGCAGCGCTGTCCAGTCGACCCGCACGCGCGCGTGTCGGAGCCGATGCGGCAGATGCCGGCGGCATCACAACAGCCGTTCGTGCAGTTCGAGGGCCCGCAGTTGCCGACGGGAACGCCGGCCTCTGCAGGCGTCTCGAGCTCGAGGCTCGAGCGACCGCAGCCGGGCGCCATGAGGACGAAGAACAATGCGCTGAACAAGACGAGCGCAGCGAAGCGGGAGACGCGGGAAAGCAAAGGCAGGCGCATACGGTTGGCCTCTCGGATCCAGCGTAGCGGAACGGCGCCTGTGCCGGTAGCCTCGTCCGCGTTCATCCGCCGGTTTGCTCGCCTCCTTTCCCGTCTTGCTCGACTCGTTCGCCTATCTCGGAATTCCGATCTTCCAGCGCGCGCTCCTCGCGGGGTGCGTCCTGGCGGCTCTGCTCGCCCTTCTCGGCGTCCTCGTCACCGCCCGCGGGCTCGCTTATCTAGGTGATGGGCTCTCGCATGCCGCCTTCGGAGGCATTGCGCTCGGCATGTTTCTCGGGCTCTCGTCGCCGCTGACGATCGCGATCCCCTTCACAGCTCTTGCGGCGATGGCCATCGGCGCGATGCGCCGGCGCGGCGGCCTACGCTCGGACGTGGCGATGGCGATCCTCTTCGCGGTCTGTTTTGCCGCGGGCATCGTGCTGCTGCGCAAGGCGAAGCGGACCGAGCAGACGTTCGACCCGGAGCAGCTGCTCTTCGGCAACATCCTGCTCGTGGGCGCCGACGATCTCTGGATCGTGCTCGGCATCGCAGCGGTGACGGTCGCGTTCGTGGCGTTCGCATGGACGCGCATTGCCTACGCGACCTTCGACGAGGAGCTGGCACGCCTCTCGGGCATCGAGGTGGGCTGGCTGGAGAGCGCGCTCCTCGCGCTGCTCGCCGCGGTCGTCGTCGCCGCCATCCGCCTCGCGGGCGTGGTCCTCGTGAGCGCATTTCTCGTGATCCCGGCAGCCGCCGGGCGGCTCATCGGCAGGTCGCTCACCGGCGTCGTCGGCTGGGCGATGCTCATGGGCGTAGTCGGTGTGAGCCTCGGGTTCGTCGTCGCCCACCGGCTCGAGTGGCCGGAGGGTGCCGCGATCGTGCTCTTGCTCGCCGCGATCTTCGCCGCGGCCGCCGGCTGGCGGCGTCTCCGGGCCTGACCGAGCGTCGCGCTCGCTACGCAGTCCGCGCACGCCGCTGCGCACGTGTGAACGCCGCTGCGCACGCGACGCGATGCAAGTGCGCGTCCCGCCAGCCGGCGAGCGCCGGCGCGCCACGCGATCGCGCGGGCACGTCGCTTGCTGACTGGAGTAGTGGTTGAACCACTCAAGGAGTTGATGATTGTTCCTCCCGTCCCGCCTCCTCTACTCGTGTGGTGCCGCCGCCATCGCCCTCGCGTTGGCGGCGCCCGCGCAGGCCCAGGCCCGCCTGCCGCTGGCTCCCCCGCCGCCCGACGCCACGGTCGTCGCCATCGACTCCGGCGAGCTCGTCGTGGACATCGGCTCGACGAAAGGCGTTCACGACGGTGACGTCCTCGAGCTGTGGCGCCCGGTGCGCCTGCGTCACCCGGTGACGGGACAGGTGCTCGTCGATCGCTTCCGCATCGGCTCGCTGCGACTCACGCAAGTGAGGAGCACGCTGTCGCTGTCGGTGGTCGAGGGCGCGCTCTCGCGTCCACCCGCGACGGGTGACGTGGTGGTGCTGCCGGAGCGAGGGCTCGATGCGTCGGCGTCGGCGGCGGCAGCGAAGCCGACGCCGCCGCTGGCAGCGAGGGCGAGCGCGCCGGGGACGGGCACGGCCACGGCCACGGCCGCCACGACGGTCACCGCGCCGGTCGCGACGGCTGCGCCTGCCGACGGCGATGCGCTCGCGCTCGGTGAGATGATGACTGCGCTCACGGGTAGCGATCCGGCGCATCGCGCGCTCGCCTACGAGACGTTCACGCGCGCGCATCCGCGGAGTCGCTTCGCGCGCGTCCTTCGCGAAGAAGTGGAAGCGCTGCGCGCTCCGGCGCGCACCGAGCACACGTACCAGTCGTCTGCGCCGAAGCTCGATCGCGTGCGCGCGGGCGAGCCCCAGAGCTTCGCGGTCGAGCTGGATCCGGCCTTCGTCGGCGCCGTCGTCCACGTTCGACACAAGGGTGCGGCCGGCTATCGATCGCTCCCGATGGAGAACGTCGGACCGCGCTACTGGGCGGCGACGCTTCCCGGCGACGCCATCACCGACGGCGGCATGGAGTACTTCGTGGAGGGCGTGCCGAAGGAGAGCGCCGTGGTCGCCGTGATCGGCACCGCGGCGACGCCGCGCGACGTCGCGGTCGAAGCGCTCCCCGGATCGCCGCGACCTCCCGGCACGCTCGCGCAGGTGGCGCTCCAGAGCGAGTACGCGTCGTTCAACGCGAAGCGCGCGAACGACTACGTCTGGCAGACCGAAGGCTCGGTGGGATGGCGCCTGCACGATCAAGGCATTCGCGCGATCCGCTCCGGCTTCGGTGTGCTGCGCGGCGAAGGCGGCCCGCTCAAGGACCTCGACGAGCTGGGCAAGGCCCCCAAGACAGTGGGCCTCACGTACGGATACGTCGAAGCCGAGATCGCGCTGTCGCACGCGTATGCGCTCATCGCGCGACCGATCCTCGGTCTTCGCGAGCGCGGCATCACCGGCGGCGCGCAGGCATTCGTGCGCGTCGGCAACGACCTGCAGACGAACCTCTCGATCGGCGGCGAGGTCCTCGGCAGCGTCGGCCAGCGCGGCATCGTGCAGCTCGATTGGCGGACCATCCGGCGCGTGCCGATCGTCCTTCGCACCGAGGTCACGAACCAGCCGGCCAATTCGAGCGACGTCGGCGCACGCGCCATCGCGCAGGTCGGCTACCAGCTCACGAACGAGCTCGTCGTCGCCGTACGCGGCTCCTACCAGGGCCGCACCATCAACCACGCCGGCCCGGGTGCCGGCCTCGCCGTGAGCTACCAATGGTGACCTCGAACCGTCTCGTCGTCTCGCTCCTTTCCGCGGCGGTGCTCCTCTTCGCGTTCGCGGGGAGCGCACATGCCGATCCCACGGCGGCCACGGCGGTCGTTGCCCCGGCTGCAGCAGCTGCCCCTGAGCCCACGCCGATCCCTGCGCTCCATCATGCGCCACAAGTCACGGCGCGCGCGGCGGAGGACATCACCATCGGCGCGGTCGTCGATCGGCCCGATCGCGTGAAGCGCGCGCTCCTCGTGTTCGCCGGCGGCGGTACGCACGGCGAGGTGGAGTTCGCGCGCTCTTCGGAGGGCGAGCTCGGCTACGTCGCGATCATCCCCGCCACGGCGGTACGCGGCGATCTCGCGTACTCGATCGAGCTCGAGACGACGACCGGCGAGCAGCTGCCGGTGTTCGCGACGCGTGGCGCGCCTCATCACGTCGTCGTGCTCGATTCGTCGGAAGATCGCCGCGAGGCTGCGCTGCTCGCGAAGCTCCATGGCCGGCGCTCGGTCGTGCAGAGCTCCGGCGAGTACGCGAGCTTCGGGAGCACGACGGCATCGGTGGCGGTACCCGGTGGTGCGCCGCAGACACGTACCGTCGCGGACAAGTTCTACCGGGTCGAGGGGAGCTACACGTATCGGCTCCTCGGCACGGTGTCGGAGTT
>JAXDMI010001098.1:0-5038 GCA_034666145.1 Myxococcales bacterium
TCGAGGCGCGCCCAGAGCGCGCTGTCGACGGCCTCCGGTGCCTTCACTTGCCCTGCCCCGGTACGACGGCGCGCCGATCGTTCCACTTGTCGCCGAGCGGCGGCGGGTGCCATGCGATCAGCGCATCGAGGAGCGCGTCGGCCTCGGACGACGTCACGTACAGCTGCTCGTGCTGCGGCGCCGCGAACCGATGCGCGATGGTGTGCCGGAGGAGGGTGAGCAACGGATCGAAGTAGCCATTCACGTTCAAGAAGCCGCTCGGTTTGTCGTGGACCCCGATCTGCGCGAGCGTCAGCACCTCGAACAGCTCGTCGTACGTTCCCCAACCCCCCGGCAGCGAGATGAACGCGTCGGAGAGGAGGATCATCCGGTCCTTCCGCTCGTGCATGGAATCGGTCAGGAAGAGCTCCTGGAGGCCGTCGTGCGCGATCTCCTTCGACACCAGCCCGCGCGGGATGACCCCGACCACCTGCCCGCCCCCGGCCAGCGCGGCGTCGGCCAGGCGTCCCATCAGCCCGACCTTCGCGCCCCCATAAACAAGGGTGATTCCGCGCTTGGCGATGGCCGCGCCGAGCGCCGCAGCAGCGTCGCCGAACGCAGGATCGCTCCCCGGCCTCGAGCCGCAGAAGACGCAGATGCTCCGGACCGTTCGGCCCTCCGCCATCGTCCGGAGCGTAGCACGCCCAAAATCATCCGCGCCTACGGCGCAGACCCCTCAACGGGCCAGCGCAGGTATGCTGCGACCATGACGACGGGCCCTGTCGACGCGCTCGGCCTGGTCGGCAGCACCGTCGATCAAGTGCGGTTCGACGCCTGCGTCGACGCCGGCGGGTTCGGCCTCATCTATCGCGGCTACCACGAGGGTCTCGGCGAGACCGTCGCCATCAAGTGCCTGCGCATCGCCTCGATGCAGAAGACCAACGAGGCCATTCGCGAGGCGCTCGCCGGTCGGTTCCGCGACGAGACGAAGCTCCTGTATCGCTTGTCGCAGGGCAACCTCGACATCGTGCGCTGCATCAGCAGCGGCACGCTCATCGCGCCGACGACGCAGGAATACACGCCGTACATGGTGCTGGAGTGGCTCGACGGCTGCACGCTCAGCGCCGAGCTCAAGGAGCGTCGCGCGCAGAGGCTCAAGCCGCGGACCCTCGACGCCGCGGTGCAGCTCCTCGATAGCGCGGTCGGCGGCCTCGCTTACGCGCACGCGCACGACGTCGTTCATCGCGACGTGAAGCCGGGCAACCTCTTCCTCACGCGCACGCGCGAGGGCGTTCGCATGAAGGTCCTCGATTTCGGGCTCGCCAAGATCCTGTCCGACGAATCGATCGGCGTGCGGCCGAGCGTCGAGACCGGCGTGGGCGTGCACTTCTGCTCGCCGTCGTATGGCGCACCCGAGCAGTTCTCCGGGACCATCGGCAAGATCGGACCGCACACCGACGTGTACTCGCTCACGATGGTGCTCCTCGAGTGCATGACGGGCGACAAGGTCCGGCCGGCGGGGTCTCTCGCGGACGGGCTGCTCAAGGCGATCGACCCGAACACCGGATCGCCGAGCGCTTCGAGCCTCGGCCTCCACCTGCCGAAGGCGGTCGAGGAGCTCCTCTTGCGCGCCGTGGCGCAGAATCCGCTCGAGCGGCCGCGCGATGCCGGCGTGTTCTGGTCGGAGCTCAAGACGGCCATCGCGAATGCGCCGAAGCCGAACCTCTCCGCCGCCACGGTGATGGACGACGCGGTCGGCGACGCCATGCAAGCGGTCCGCGCAGCCGTCGCGCGCGCATCGCAAGCGCCGGGTCCCGCGCCGTTCACCGGGACGATGCTCATGCAGAATGCGCCGCAGGGCGCGCCTCATCTCGTCGCGCATCCGGCATTACCGACCCCCGCGGCGGGCAGTCCCCCCGGGGTCTCGCACGGCACAGCTCCCCTCGTCGCGCCCATGCCGTCGCTGGGCCACGGCAATGCGGCTCCGGGATCGGTGCCGCCGCCGCCCGGCCCCGACAGCGTGCTCCAAGCACGACAGCGCGGCGAGCTGCTGAAGGGAACGCTGCCCATCGGCGCGGTATCGCCGATGTCGGGGATGTCGCCGCTCGCGGCGTCGATGGCGATCGCGTCGCCGCTCCGGAACGCAGCGCCCGGTCAGGGCGCCCCGCAGCAACAACCATCGGCGCAGCAACAACAGCAGCAACAACAGCAACAACCACAGCAGCAACAGTCGCCGTCACCGCAGTCGTATGCGCCGCCCCCGAACGCACCGCGCACCCATCCACCGCGCACCGATCCGCGCATGCAGAGCGGCGCGCCCGCGCCTCTTCCCGTCACGTCGAACGCCGGCGCCGTGATCTTCGTCGTGCTCTGCCTGATGATCGCGATCGGCGGTGTCGCGTTCTACTGGGTGCGAACCCACTGACCGCGCGAGCGACCCGCGTCCGGGGCTTGCTCGCGCGATAGCGCTCACGGGCTGACCTTCGCGGAGCACCCCTTGGAGGATGCAGGGGTTTCGTCATCGGCGCCGGCGCGCGCTCACGCCGCGCGATCGAGCTCCGCCAGCAGGCCGTCACCATCGAGGCGATCGGCGGACAGGCCGCCCATGTATTGGAGGAGGCCGACCTTCTCGTAACGAGGAAGGAGTCGCGGCGTCACGAGCCCGATCTCGCGCAGGTTGGGGACGAGACGGCTGAACATGGTCTGCCGGAACTGGTGCATGCCGGGGGTATGGGTGACGAACTCGCGCCACTTGGCCCGTGGCAGGATGCCCTCGAACCACTCCTCGTAGACCTCGTACGCGAGGAAGCGATTCCGCATGAGCAGCGCGACTTCGAAGGCCCAGTCCTCGCGCTCACGTCTCTCGGAGTCGGAGAGGACCTTCATGTGATCGCGCAGCGCCAGCACGCCGTAGTGCACGTGGCGTGCTTCGTCCTGGATGACGTACTTGAGGAGCTCTTTGAGGAGGGGCTCCTTCGTCTGCTTGTAGAGCGTGCCGAACGCGCCGAGGGCGAGGCCCTCCACCATGATCTGCATGCCGAGGAACTTCATGTCCCAGCGCGCGTCGGCCATGAGCGCGTCGATGATCACGACGAGGTTGTCGTTCACCTGATAGAGCTTCTCGAGCTTCGTATCGAGGTAGCGATGGAAGACCTCGACGTGACGCCCCTCGTCCATGACCTGCGTGGCGCCGTACAGCTTGCCGTCGAAGAACTGCACGGCCTCGGTGACCTGCGCGGCAGCGAAGAGCGCGCCCTGCTCGCCGTGCAGGAACTGGCTGAGCATCCACGACGCGACGCTGTGGACGAGGCGCTGTCTCTCCTTCGCATCGAGCTTGATCCCGAGACGCGCGAGCGCATCGAAGTCGAGGAAGCCTTCGGGGAGGAGCGGCGTGGCCGGGTCGTAGGGGTCGACCGAGGTGCCCCAGGGCAGCGTGGTGTCGCTGTTCCACTGACCGAGCTTGGCTCGTGTGTAGAGCGCACGCATCTCGGGATTGTCCGACGGATAGGACCAGTCGAAGTGCGCCGAGT
This sequence comes from Myxococcales bacterium, assembly GCA_034666145.1. GTDB lineage: Bacteria > Myxococcota_A > Polyangia > Polyangiales > Polyangiaceae > Labilithrix. The sequence goes on from JAXDMI010001098.1 coordinate 3,510, forward strand.
GATGCGCGCGGGTCTGCGTGGGCACGCCCTGCTTGCCGCGCTGGAGCACCAGACCTCGGATGCCCGACGGCGCCAGCGACGCGAGCACGCGCGGATCGCGTACCTCCGCGAGCACCTGGAGGGATTCGAGCCACGCGTCCATCTGGTTCCGCATGCGCAGCGGAAGCAGCGACGTGAGCTTCTTGGTATCGGCACCGAACATCACGCGCCTCCTTCTTCGATGATCTCGACGACACACGGTCCGCACGGGCGACCGACGCAGGCAAGCACGAACCCCGCGACGCGCTCGGCCTCGGTCAAGCAGTTGGGCTCCTCGACCTCGACGTTGCCCTCGATGAGCTTCACCTTGCAGGCGCCGCATCCGCCGACCGCGCACGAGAACGGCATGGGGGCGCCCGCGGCGAGTCCAGCCTCGAGGACCGTCGCTCCCGGAAGTGCGCTGGTGCGATGCGTGCGGTCCTTGATGCGGATGGCGATGGGACGCGAGCCGGGCGCGGCAGCGGCAGCGATCGCCGCGGACGACGTCGCGACCTGGGGCCTCGGTCCCACGGAGAAGCGCTCGATCGCGATGGCATCGTCGGCGATGCCGCGCGCGGAGAGCGCCGCGAGGACCTCGTCGCGCATGCCGTCCGGACCGCAGACGAAGAAGCGCGCGTCGGGATGCGCAGCGAGCGGAAGCGCATCGAGCGTTCGCGACGTGGTCGTGCGATCGAGCGGGCCGAAGACGTGTGCGAGCGCGAAGCGCTCTCCGTGCTCGCGCACGAGCTCGTCGAGGGCAGCGGCGAAGATGACGTCTGGGCGCCGCGCGCTGCGGTTCGCGTACACGAGCGCGATCTCGGCGGTGGGCTCCTGCGCGAGCATGGTGCGCGCGATCGAGGCGAGCGGCGTGATCCCACCGCCGCCCGCGACGAGCACGAGACGCCGCGGCCCGTGTGCGATCGGATCGTGCCGAGCATCGACGACGAACGAGCCGAAGGGCCCGAGCACCCGCAGCCGATCGCCGGCGGCGATGCGCGCGAGGACGGGCGACACGCGACCGCCCGGCTTCTCCTTGATGGTGAGATGGAGCTCCGGCGTGCCGGGCACGTTGGACGCGGAGTAGTTCCGCGGCACGACCTCGCCGTCGATCGCGACGAGCACCGTGAAGAACTGCCCGGGCGCGAACGCGAACGCCTTCCCGTCGCGCTCGCGTAGGACGAGCGTGAACGCGCCGGGCGCCTCGCCGACGACGCGCACGACCTCGACCTCCCGACCCCGGGTCGTTCGATGACCCTGGGTCGTTTCATGACCCTGGGTCGGGAGCCGTTCCCGACCCGGGGTCGTGGGCTGACGACCCGGGGTCCGGAGGAGCGGCGGGGGGCCGTAGCCGATCGCTCTTCGACGGAGCACGTTCATGTCGCGACGGAGCTGATCCAGCGCGGCACTCCAGGACCGGGGCAGGCGATCGGCGAGCACGTCGGTGAGCACACCGATAACCTACCGAGCGGTTGGTCGTTGTCAAGGTCGTTGACGAGGTCACCCGTGCAGGC
>JAXDMI010001099.1:0-3716 GCA_034666145.1 Myxococcales bacterium
GTGGTGCGCCAGCCGAGGTTGTCGCCCTCGGTGAGCCCCTCCGGAACCGCCTCGGGGAGGTCACCGCCGCCGTCGGCAGACTGCGCCGCAAGCGAGGCGCGGAACGCATCGACGTCGCTCGTGAACGGCACGGCGCGGGTCAGGTACTCGTCGTGGTGATCGCGATAGAGGACGAGGCCGAAGCGCGGCGTCGTCTGCGGGAACTTCGTCTTGATGGTGGTGGCGATCGCCTCGAACTCGGTCTGGAGATACGCGATCTCGTCGCCCATGCTGCTCGTCGTGTCGAGCACGATGGCCACGTCGAGCTCGGTCTTCGCGCCGCGCGGTTGCAGCGCGCGATCGTGCGCGGCATCGCGCTCGGCCTGCGTGAAGATGGAAGCGCCGGCCACACCCTGCTGCGTCCCGAGGTACTGCTTGAAGAAGTCGTAGTTCAGGTTGTCGTCCCACACGCCGGCTGTGAGCTGACCCGCCTGCTGCGTCGCGCCGGCGTTCGGCATCCCCGGGTCGCCCGTGCCGGTGGCGCCGCCGCCGGTCCCTCCGCCGGACAGGCCCGGTGCGGTGCCGCCGCTCGATCCAGGCCCTGCATTCGACTCGCTGGACGGCGACCCCGAGCCCGCGAAGCCGCTGTCCGCGCTCGTCGTCGCCGAGCTGCAGCCCGCGATCACGACGCAACCAGAGACCAGGAGCCCAGCGAGCGAGCGCTTCATGTCGATCCTCATGCGAGGCGACGTTTGCAGTGAGCGTGCCGGCGCTGCCGTGGGCGGGAAAGAGCGCTTTTCCCGCGTTAAATGCGCGAAGCGCGTGTGCCAGAGATGGCCACGCGCTTCGCCGGAGGATGATCGTGCTGTCGCGCCGGAGCGGCGCTCTCTACTGCGGTAGCTCGGACGGATGCTCGTCGCAGTGCTCTTTGTCCCTCGGCGCGTCATCGCCATCGGGCTGCGCGACGGGCTCCTTCGCGCTGGCGGGCTCGAGCTTGTCGGGCGCGGACGAGACGCGCTGCGGCGGCCACGTCGAGACGTAGCGCGGCGACTCGCCGGGTCCGCTCGCGTCGATCCACGAGACGTGACCGGCGCCGGGATCGCGCACGTCGAGGTGCACGAACGAGCTGTTGGGATAGAACCCGCACCCCGTGTCGGTGAGTGTTTTGCAGAACGCGACGACGTCCTCGTTCTTCGCGCCTTCGAGGCGGAAGTCGATGGCGCGACCCGTCGCGTGCATGCTGCCGATCGACGTCGGCCGATAACCGGACACGACATCGAGCTTCACGGGCGGCGTACCCGCCTTGGCGAAGTGATCGGCGAGGGCTTGCAAGCGAAGCGCGAGGCGCTCGTCGATGCGATGAATGCCGGGCGAGAGCTCGGCGCCCTTCTTCTTCGCGAGGTCGGCGACCGGCGCCGTCGGGCGCGCCGCGCTACCGGGCCTCACGAGGATCGAGATGCGCTCGATGGCGAGCGGCGCGATGCTGCCATCGCACTTCGTGAGCTGGAACGTGTCGATCTCCGGCCCGCGGATCATCTCGACGGGCTCTTTCGAGCACGTCGGGACCTTCGACCCGGCCTTCGCCTTGATGATGCCGTCGGTCTTGGCCTTGGGCTCGGCCTTCGGCTCACTCTCGGCATCGGCTTCGGATGCGCCGTCACTCTTCAGTGGCTTCTTGCCGCGGATCCGCGCGACGAGATCAGCCATCTCCTCATCGCGCTCGGCTTTGCCGTCCTTGTCGCCGCCGTCGTCGTTCTTCTTCTCGGCAGGCTTGCGCGCGCCCTTCTCGTGACCGGACTTCGACGCCTTCGTCGCGTTCGGGTCGGGCAGCTTCGGCATGTCCGCCGGCTTCGCGTCGATCTTGGTCATGTGCGAGACGTGCGTGAGCTTGCCGTGCGCGGGCTTGCTGCTGGGCGTGGCCATGGAGGCCGGAACGACCTGCACGCCCTTCTCGATCTTCGGCTCCTTGTGGCCGGCGCCGCTGACGTCCACCGCCGAAGCGTGGTGCAGGGCGACCTTGCCGGAGTGCCGGACCTTGGAGATCGGCGCGTCCGATTTGTCGGACTTGTCCGATTTGTCGGACTTCTCGCTCTTGGCGACCTTCTCGGTCTTCTCGACGCGAGATTCGGTCTTCTCGACCTTGGTCGTCTTCTCGACGCGAGATTCGGTCTTCTTGTGGTGCTTCATCACCTTGGCGGCGATGGGTTTGTGAGCAGCGCCTTTTTCCGGGGCCGCGTAAGCGGCGAAGGGCGCGAACGCGATCGCCAGGGCTACGATCGAAGAAACAACGGGCCTCATCACGTCCTCCTCCGCCCATCCGGTATCGACCAGGGGCGTGTGGGGCATACGCTCCTACATCACCCCACCCTGGGCCAAACGATCGACGATTCTTTTTTCGGGACGTGTGAAGAGGACCTGTCTACACGCGGGTCACTCGCATGACGCCCGCCGAGTTCGAACAGCGGTTCCGCGCGCTGGTCGCCGCGCACGCCACCGGCACCGGCAACGTGGGGTGTCTCGCGTGCGAGCGCTGCGAGCGCTGCAGCGAGTCGACGTTCCTGAAGGACTGCAAGAACGTCGCGCGCTCGAACTACTGCACGGCCTGCGAGGACTGCACAGAGTGCTCGCACTCGAGCGGCTGCACGGCGTGCCTCTCGTGCTCGCACTGCGAGGGCTGCGATCGCTGCGTGCAGAGCGCGTATCTCGTGAAGTGCATCGGCCTCAGCGGATGCACCTACTGCTTCGGCTGCGTCGGGCTCTCCAAGAAGGACTTCCATATCCTGAACGAGCCTTACGATCGCCAGGCGTACTTCGACACTGTCGCCGCGCTCCGTCGCACGATGCGGATCTGATGCGCGCGGTCGTCCAGCGCGTGGCGTGGGCGAAGGTCGAGGTCGACGGCGCGATCGTCGGCGAGATCGAGCGCGGTCTGCTCGTGTATCTCGGCGCGGGCAAGGGCGACGGCGATGCCGAGCGCACGTACGTCCTGTCGAAGGTGCTGGGCCTGCGCATCTTCGAGAACGACGCCGGCAAGATGGATCATAGCGTCGTCGACATCGGCGGCGCGTTGCTCGTGGTGAGCCAGTTCACGCTCTACGGCGACGTGCGACGCGGGAGACGCCCGAGCTTCGACGGCGCCATGCCGCCCGAAGAAGCCGAACGCGCCTACGAGGCGTTCGTCAGCGACGCTCGGACGCAGGGCATTCGCGTCGCGACCGGGAAATTCCGGGCCGACATGAAGGTGACGAGCCTGAACGACGGACCGGTCACCATCTGGATCGACAGCGCGAAATCCGCGAGCATGGCCGAGTGACCGACAGCGACGAGAAGACCGAGAAGGTCGAGGACGCGCCCGACAGCGAGCGTCTCGCGAAGGAAGTGGAGGCGGTCGAGGCCAACGCCGTCCGCATCGGCGATCAAGAAGGCATCGGCGAAGCGCCCGACGTCGTGTTCGCGGCGTTATGGACGAAGGTGCTCGCGAGCTGGGACGAGGACAAGCCGCATCAGGCTGCGCTGAGCTACGCCATCGAGCACGAGATGCTCCCGGAGATCGCCGGTCGCTATCGCAAGCTGTTCGACGATCCCGAGAAGGGGGCGCGCGCGAAGAAGAAGGTCGACGGCATCGTCGTCGCCGCCACGCAGCTCATGCTCGCGACGAAGACGCCGCCGCGCGAGAAGGTGCCGTGGACGTGGACCGCGAGCGTCGCGGTGGTGATGGTGCTCGTGATCTCGTTCCT
>JAXDMI010001100.1:0-5297 GCA_034666145.1 Myxococcales bacterium
CTGAACGTCGACGAGACGATGATCGGCGCCAAGGGCTCGGCGCGCTGGCAGACCACCGCCTTCGGTCACAAGCAGGACCTCGAGCTCGGCTACTTCGCACGCGGCGACTGGACGAAGGGCACACAGCAACGGCTCGAGGCCAACACCGGCGTCCCGTACGCGACGGACACCGACCTCGACAGCCAGCTCGGAGACCTCGGTCTCTACGCCGACGCGAACCTCCGCATGCTCCCGTGGCTGAGCCTCCGCGGCGGCGTCCGCAGCGACGTCTTCACGTTCAACGTGATCGACAACTGCGCGGTCCACGACGTCTCGCATCCATCGCAGACGAACCCTCAGCTCGACCAGAGCTGCCTCACGCAGCAGGACTTCGGGCGACATCGCGAGGCGGACAGCCGCGCTGCGACGTCGAGCGTCGCGGTGCTGCCACGTGGCTCGCTCGTGCTCGGGCCGTTCCAGAGCTTCACGTTCAACGTGAGCTACGGTCAGGGCGTCCGCTCCATCGACCCGAGCTACATCACACAAGACGTGAAGACCCCGTTCGCGAGCATCAAGGCCTACGAAGGCGGCGTCGTGTACGCCACCGACGTGAAGGACGTCGCGGTCGTCGCGCGCTCGATCTTCTTCGAGACCAAGGTCGACCGCGATCTCATCTTCAACGAGACCGTCGGCCGCAACGTCCTCGGCAACGGCACCACGCGCACGGGCTGGGTGGGCGCGCTGCGGCTCACCGGCAGCTTCTTCGACGAGGCGGCGAACGTCACCCTCGTGCGCTCCTCGTACGACGACACGCATCTCCTGGTCGCGTACGTCCCCGACGTCGTCTTCCGTTCCGACACCGCGCTGTTCACGACCCTGCCGGTGAAGGTCGCCGGCGAGAAGATCCGCGGCGCGATCGGCAGCGGCATCACGTACGTCGGACCGCGCGCGCTCCCGTTCGGGCAGCGCAGCCAGGACATCTTCACCGTCGACGCGTCCGCCACGCTCTCGTGGACGCACTACGAGGTGGGGATCCTCGCGACCAACCTGCTCGACAACCGGTATCGGCTCGGCGAGTTCAACTACGCGTCGGACTTCCACAGCCAAGGCCAGCCGACGCTGGTCCCCGAGCGACACTTCACGGCCGGCGCGCCGCGCGGGATCTTCGCGACGCTCGCCGTCAACTTCGGGGGGCCGTGATGAGACGGTCGCTCGCGGTCTTCACGCTCTCCGCGGCGGCGCTCCTGGCGTGTGTCGGCACCACGGGCGGCGACGTCGTGGATTTCCCCGTCGCCGCGGCCGGCGCTGCCGACGCCACGGCCGGCAAGCCCTACGAGCTCGTCACCGATCGCGGCTGGCACGTGGTCCTCACGAAGGCCACGCTCCACGTGGGCGCGCTCTACCTCGGTCAGAGCCTCCCGGTGTCCGGCGCGCAGAACACGAGCTGCGTCCTCCCCGGCACGTACGTCGCGCAGGTGACGACCGGCCTCGACGTCGATCTGCTATCGCCGCTTCCGCAGCGCTTCCCGACCCTGGGTCATGGCACGACGCTGCAGGCGCTCGTCGGGCAGGTATGGCTCACCGGCGGCCCCATCGACACCGCCATCGATGCGACGCCGATCTTGATCGTCGAGGGCACCGCCGATCGCGCGGGTGACGTTCGACCGTTCACGGGGCAAATCACCATCTCCACGAATCGACAGCAGCAGGGCACCACCAATGCCGGCGCGAACACGATATGCAAACAGCGAATCGTGACTCCGATACCCACTCCCGATCTCACGATCCAGCACGACGGCGGGCTCTTGCTCCGCATCGACCCACGCTTCTTGTTCGTGAACGTGGATTTCTCCGCGCTCGCTGAATTCTCCAGCGGATTTGGCTTCAGCGACGTCCCGTCACAGGCCGATCCCACGTCGCCTCTTTATTATTCGCAGCCGAGCGCGAATCTCTATCAGAACCTCCATTCCGCCGGATCGCTCTACCGATTCACGTGGGATCCGGGCCTCCGATGAAGTCCGTCATCGCTCGTGCAGCTACGTCGGCGGTCGCCGGCATCGCGCTCGCGGCAGCCCTATCGCCGCTCGGCTGCAACGCCAACGACACGTCTCCTGTCACGCCGACCGGCACGGTCACCGCGGGCAGCGGACCAGGCGACCTCGGCGCCGGCGATCCCGGACCCGGCGGCGTGCGCTTTGCGGCGTCCGGCGAGGTGCTTGCGCTCACCGGCTATGGCTTCCCTCCTGCGTCGGCCGACGATCCCGCGTTCGTCGACGGCTGGGAGGTCCGCTTCACGCATCTGCTCACCACCGTCGACAACGTCACGCTCTACGACAACCCGGACACCTCGCCGGGCGATCAATCGCTGACCGGCGGCATCGTCGTGCAGCTGAAGGGACCGTGGGCGGTCGATCTCGCGCGCAGCGATCCGTCCTATCTGCCGGGCAAGGGCAGCCCCGGCGAGCTGGCCGTCCCGTTCGCGTCGGTCTCCGAAGGCAACGACGGCAACGCGCTGAAGACCGACGGAACGCGCTACGGCTTCGGGTACGACCTCGTGGCGGCGACGAGCGGCGCGCGCATGGTCAACGTGATCGGCGACGCCGTCACCGACTACGCCGAGATGGTGAAGAACGGCTGCACGGTGCTCTACGTCGGCACCGCCACGTTCAAGGGCGACAAGGCCGACCCGGCTTGCTTCCCCCCCGACCGCCAGGGCTGGCCGGAGGTCGTGAATTTCCGACTCTGCTTCCAGTCGCCGACCACGTACCTCAACTGCCAGAACCCCGACAACGATCCGGCGCGCCCCTTCGGCGGCGAAGAGCACCAGCGCGGCATCGCGCTGAAGGAGGGCTCGTCGGTGATCGCGCAGATCACGCTCCACACCGATCATCCCTTCTGGGACAGCGTCATCCACGACTCACCCACGCACTTCGATCAGCTCGCCGCCCGCGTCGTCGGGCAGCCGGCGGGCACCACGCCCACGGTCACGCTCGAGGACATGCGCGGTGTCGACTACACGGCAGTGACCGACGCGAACGGCAACGCGCTCCAGTGGCGCTACTGCCTCGCGCCGCGGACCGATGCGCACGCGAAATTCGTGGGTGCGATGAGCTTCGATCCGCAGAGCGTCCCGCACGCCGTCGGCGGCAACCCGGCGACCGGCCTTCGCGATCTTTACGACTTTGCGACGTACGACCAGAGCACGCAGGGCCATCTCGATGCGGACGGCCTCTGCTTCGTGCGACGGAGCTATCCGTCTCCTCCCTGAAGTCACCCGGCGATGCGTCCCTGAATCGCCGCCATTGACGATGTAAGGAGGCGTGCGAGCGGACTGTTCGAAACGCCTACGATCGTTCGTTTGCGGTAGCATCGAGAGGTCCTTTTCCTTTGCGGTGGCTCAGTGACCGAGCTTCGATCCGGAACGTCCGTCAACCCCACTGTCCGCCTACTCCGGCCCCTCGGCCAGGGCGGGATGGGCCGCGTCTGGGTCGCCGAGCACCTGACGCTCGAGACGAACGTCGTCGTGAAGTTCATGGCGAGCGACATCGCGGCCACCGCAGACGGCGCGGCGCGCTTCGGACGTGAGGCCGCGGTCGCTGCCGCGGTGAAGAGCCCGCACGTCGTGCAGGTCTTCGACCACGGCGTCACGCCCGAGGGTGACGCGTACATCGTCATGGAGATGCTGGAGGGCCGCGACCTCGCCGCGCATCTCGCCGCGAGCGGTCCGATGGATCCGCGCGACGTCGCGGCGCTCGTCGCGCAGGTCGCGAAGGCGCTCGGGAAGGCGCACCAGGTCGGCGTCGTGCATCGCGACATCAAGCCGGACAACATCTTCTTGTGTGACGCCGAGGGCGGAGAGCTCTTCGTGAAGCTCCTCGACTTCGGGATCGCGAAGCGCGATCAGCACAAGGTCACGAGCGCAGCGACGACGACGGGCGCGGTCGTCGGGACTCCGTATTACATGAGCCCCGAGCAGATCGTGGGCGACAAGGACACCGACGCGCGCACCGACATCTGGTCGCTCGGCGTCGTGGCTTACGAGGCGATGACCGGGCGGCGTCCGTTCGAAGGCACCACGGTCGGCGCCATCACGCTCGCGATTCACACCGCTACGAGGCGCATCACCGATCATCTACCGAGCGCGCCGCGCGCCCTCGACGATTGGTTCGCGAAGGCCTGCGCGCGCAACGTGAAGGAGCGCTACCAGACGCCTCGCGAGGCCGCGCAGGCACTGCTCCAGGCCACCGGCGATCTCGCCGCGCTCGCCGCTTCGAGCCCGATGATCCGTCCCCCGATGCCGTCGATCGTCGGCGACGGAAGCGATCCGTCGGTCGCGAATCAGGCGCACGCGATGCCCGGCGGGCCGCCGGCGGACGGTCGCGCGGCGACGCATCTGTCTTCCGTCTTTCCCACGCCGTCCGCGCGACCGAGCCGCGCGCGCCCGGCGCTCGTCATCGGCGGCATCGCCGTCGCCCTCGTCGTCGTCGCCGGCATGTTCGTGGTGCCGGCGATCTTGAAGCCGCGCGTCGAGCAAGCCGTGAACGGCGTGGGCCATCCGCCGTTTGGCGGAGCAGCGCCGAGCGCCAGCGCCAGCAGTGACGAGAACGCCGCGGCCATCTGGCCGGCGACCGGAGTCGGAACGGGAGCGGGCACGGCGGGCGCGGGCGCGGGCACGGCCACGGCCACGGTCACAGCGGCGACACCGAGCAGCACGGGCGCGACCACCCTAGCGAGCGCATCCGTAGTACCCTCGCGAGCACCCGCCGGAGTCTCGGGACGTCCGGGAACACGACCCACGACGACGACGACCAAGCCGACGAAGCCGGGCCGCACGCGAGACGATGACGACATCAAATAGCCAACGACCGCGCGCCCGCCGCGCATGCCTCGCCTTCACCACGTCCCTGCTCCTGGCTCTCCCGGCGACCAGCGCAGCGCAGACCGCCCAACCACCCGCCTCGACCGCCTCGACGCAGCCGGGAACGTCGCCGAGCGGCCCGCCGTCGGCCGCCGATCTCGAGTCGGCGCGCGAGCTGTTCAAGGAAGGACGCGAGCTCCGTCAGAGCGGCGATCTCAAGCGCGCGCTCGAGCGCTTCAAGGCCGCGCACGCCTACGGGCAGACGCCCGTGACCGCGCTCGAGCTGGGACGCACGCACATCCAGCTCGGCGAGCTCGTCGAGGGTCGCGAGGTGCTCCTCTCCGTCGCGCGCATGAAGGTGCAGCCCGACGAGACCGAGAAGAGCGCCGCGGCACGCGCCGAGGCCGCCGATCTCGCGGAGGAAGTGAAGAAGCGCATCCCCACGTTGACGGTGAAGCTC
>JAXDMI010001101.1:0-8085 GCA_034666145.1 Myxococcales bacterium
TGATCTCGTTCGTGAGCCATCCGTACGAGCACTACGTGGTCGATCTGTTCCTCTACGAGTGCACGCTGATCACGGAGACGCTCCAGCCGCTCGCGGTCAACGCGTTCAAGTGGGTCGCGAGCAACGAGTTCGACCAGTACCCGTTCACGCCGGCCGACGAGGCGTCGATGAACAAGCTGCTCGGCGTGAGCTGACCGCTACGCCGCGAGGCGCAGCAAGATCGGCGCTGCCCACGCGACGCCGACGACGACCGACGCGGCTGCGCTGAGCGCCACGAGCGCCGGCACGAGGCGCGGGGCGCGCGCGAGACGCGCGAGCGGCCACCCGAGGACGCCCGCGAGCGTCGCCATACCCGCGGCGGCGCCGAACGCATAGATGGCGATGAAGCCCAGCGAGAACGCCGGCGACGCAACGTGTGACGCGACGAGCGCGGCGAGCGCACCGCTGCCTGCGAGCCCGTGGACGAGACCAACGACGAACGGCAGGCGCGCGACCGTCCAGCGATTGCCGGCGCGCACGGCGTGGGCTGCGTCGGGTGCGTGGACGTCGTGCGCGTCGTGCCGGTGCCGGTGCCGGTGCCGGTGGTGGACGAGGCCGCGCACGCCGAGGGCGATCAGGACGACCGCGACCACCAGCTCGAGGCCGTCGCTCGCGAGGTCGGGCAGCTCGGTGCGAAGGAGCGCGAGCGCGCCGGCGGCGATGACGAGCGTCGACGCATGGCCTGCTCCCCACGCTGCTGCGAAGCGCACCGACGTCTTCGCGCTGCGCTCACCCGCGACGAGCGTCGACACCGCCGCGAGGTGATCCGGCTCCAGCGCATGCCGCATCCCGTTCGCGAAGCCGAGCAAACAGGCTGTCGCCGTGATCAGCATCGTCCGCTGGGTGTAGCACGATTTTACGAAATCGTGCCACGCGGCCTGGCGCCGCCGCTCAGGTCGCGTCGCCGCCGGTCCACAGCGTCAGCACGCGATCGCCCGTCGCGGCCAGCTCGACGATGATCCGCTCCGGTCCCGGGAGGAACGCGCCGAGGATCGCCGATGCCGCGCGACGGCCCGCCTCGCCTTCCGCGGGTGGCTCCATGATGGGAAGCGCGTGGCGCGGCGCGCGAAAGACATGCGCCTCGGCGTCGTCGCGCACGTCCGCCGGCATCAACGCGCGCAGCTCGCGCAGCGCGACGTCGAAGCCGCCAAGGACGTCGACCAGGCCCGCCGCCTTCGCGTCCTCACCGGTGTAGACGCGGCCGCGCGCGAGCGGCTCGACCTCGTCGACCTTCATCTTGCGACCCTGCGCGACAACGCGAACGAACGCGCGGTAGGTGGCCTCGAGCTCGCGCATCAGCGCTGCGCGCTCGTCCTCGGAGAGCGGCGCGCTCGGCGACAAGAGTCCCGCGCGTGCGCCGCGCTGCACCGTCTCGGTGGTGATCCCGAGCTTCTGCATGAGCGGCTCGAGCGTGAGCCGCGCGCCCACCACGCCGATCGATCCCGTGATGGTGACCGCCTCGCACACGATCTTGTGCGCCGGCGCCGCGACGTAATAGCCGCCGCTCGCCGCCACGTTGGCCATGCAAGCGACCACCGGCTTCTCGCGCGCGAGCTGCACGATCTCGTGGTGCATGCGGTCCGACGCGAGCGCGCTTCCGCCAGGCGAGTCGACGTGGAGGATCACGCCCTTCACGCGCTTGTCGAGACGCGCGAGGCGCACCATGCGCGCGAGCTTGTCGTCGGTCGCGAAGTTGCCGAACTGCGACGACGCATGCGCGATCGCGCCGTGCACCGGGATGACGGCGATGAGCGGCGCGCGACCGAGCCGGCGCAGCAGCGGCCGCTTCTTCGCGGCGAGATAGGCGTGACCGTCGACCGTGCCCTCGGTCGCGGGGCCTGGTTTTCCGCTGCGCGGGAGGCCCAGCAGCGCGGGGATCTCGTCGTCGTACGCGACGGCATCGGCGAGGCCGATCTCGATCGCCGCTTCGCCGAAGTACGGGCCGCCGTCGACGATGGCACGCGCGCGCTCACGCGACACGCTGCGTCCCTCGGCGATCGAATCGAGCAGCGCCGCGTCGAAGCGATCGAGGAGCTTGCCGACCTGCTCGCGCTGCGCGTCGCTCATCGAGTCGCGGACGAGCGACTCACCGGCGGACTTGTACTCGCCGCACGCGTAGACCTCGGGGACGATGCCGGCCTTGTCGAGCGCGGCCTTCACGTACCGCGTGCGCGTCGCGAATCCGAGCGCAGCGAGCTGCGCCGCCGGCCCGAGGAACACCTTGCTGCCGGCGCTCGCGACGATGACCTCCTTCGAGCCTCCACCCATCGGAAGATGCACGACCACTTCCTTGCCGGCGGCACGGGCGCGCGCGAGCTGCGAACGAAGCGAGATCGACGTCGCCATGCCGGCGCCGAGCGACCTGATGGTGATCACGAGGCCACGCACGCGCGTATCGGCGACGACGTGGTCGACGATCTCGCGCACGTCGTTGAGCGCGAGCGCCTTCTTCGCCCGGATCTCCCAGAAGCGCGGCTTCGCCACCATGTCGGTGACTGCGCCGTCGACCTCGAGCGTGACGAACGTTCCCTCGGCGACCACGCGGCCGCGCTTCAGCGCACGCAGTGGATAGAGGAGGAGGTCGAGCAGGAAACCGAGGAAACGCAAGATCGGCATCGGGCCGAACCATAGCGCTCACCCGCGTGCCGCGCTCACTCCGCGACGCGGATGTCGGTGCGACCCGGCGCTCCAGGTGCGCCGGGCGATCCGTTGGCGCCGCGCGAGCCGGGTGAACCGGCTGAGCCGGGCGAGCCACCAGACGCGTACTGCGAGTGTCCCTGGTAGTCGGTGCACGAGGCGCCGCTGCCGCCCATGCCACCGGCGCCGCCCGAGCCGCCCGCGCCACCTTGGCCGCCGGGCCCACCAGCACCGCCTTCGCTCCGCACCATCTTCTTGACGATGCTGGCGACGAGGCCGCAGTCGCCCGTCGTACACGACACGTTCGCGAAGACGTCGCCGCCCGGGCCGCCAGGACCGCCAGGACCTCCGGGCGTGCCGTTACCACCGTTGCCGCCGTTGCCGCCGTTGCCGCCGTGCCCGCCCGGACACGAGGCCGGCGATCCCGCGCTGCCGGGAGAGCCGTTCGCGCCGGGTGAGCCCGCCGACCCCGCAGGCCCGGCACCACCGCGCGAAGCGATGGCGAACGACGCGAGGTCGTCGGCCTCTACGACGCCGACGAGCTTGTGGCCCGCGCCGGTGACCTCGAACACGATACGCGGTGAGTAGCGGCGCTCGATGGTGACGCGCAGGTCCGGTCCGCGACCCGACGTCGGCCCGGTGAAGATCACCGCGTCGGGCTTCTCGAAGACGATGGGCCACTCGACGTGGAGCAGCGTCTGCCCGTTGATCTCGAAAGGCAGCGGCAAGTTCGGTGTATTGTACACGAGACGCATCGCATCGCGGCTCGCCACCTTCTCGACGAAGTGGAGCAGCCCTTCGGCATCGATGTAGACGATCGGGACCTTGGGATGCAGGTCCGACGGCAGCACGCACGGGGTGACGTCGAGCGCCTCGGCCGGCGCGCAAAGCGTCACCGGCTCGTCGTAGCCGGGCACGCGCGCATGGAACGCGCCGCGTAGATCGATGGACGGGATCACCGACGCGGCCGGCGGCTTGCCGCGAAACGCGAGGAGCGTCGAGGTCTGGTTCCAGACGTCCTGACGAACGAGGACGCCGCGCACCTTCACGCGCTCCTCGTCGAGCCATGCGCTGGTGGGCGTGACCTTCGCGACGTCGATGGGGTAGCGACCGGATGCCATCACGATCGCCTCCACCTCGGCCGCGTGCTCGCGGACGCCGCGCAGCGGTGAAGCGGCGATGTGCAGGCGCACGATGCGACGTCGCGCTTCTTGCTGGAGCGCGGGATCGGGGACGCGCATCGCGACGCGCCGGAGGAGCCCCTCGTCCTTCTTCGCTTGCAGCTCGTCGAGCGCGGCGACCGACAGCTTCTTGCCGTCGTAGAGCCCCTCGTCGAGGTCGATGGCGATGAGGATGTCCTTGCCGTAACGAGCCGCGACCGGGCCCAAACGCCCTTTTTCCAGGGCCTCGCGCAACGCGGCCACGTCCTTCGCCACGAATGAAGTACGCGGCGCGGTCCCGCGCGGACGGAGCAGCATCGCGCGATGGACAGCGTCGACCTTCCCTTGCTCCTTCTTGTCGGTCTCGACCGAGCCGCGCGCGAGGAGCTTGTGATGACCGTGCACCATCGCCTCGAGGAGGCGCGTCGACTCCTCGGGCTGCAGACTCTCGAGCATCAACATCGTGCAGCGCTGCCAGAGATCCGGCGCCACCGAACCGTCGAGGAGACCGTCGACGAGATCGACGAAGTCATTCTGGCGCGAGCGACGGAAACGCGGACCCTGGCTCGTGCGATCGCAGACCGTGGCGGTCGCGCCCGGCTGCTCGAGATAGAAGACGAGCGCGTCGGCGGAGTTGACCTTCGCCATCTGCTCCGCCGTGAAGGGCCGCCGATACGACGGGCCACACGACGTGAGCACGAGCGCCACGAGCAGCGCGAAGAGACCGCGCATCGCTTCGCGACTCATCCCCTCTCGTCCGGCAGCGGCGACAGGATGTTGAGCGGCACCGAGCGGCGGATCGGCGTGAGGAAGATCTGGATCGGCGAGCGGCACTCGGGGCTCGGCTCGTCCTTGGTGGCGCTCGCGCAGCTCACCGCGTCACCGGCCGCGCGCAGCACGGAGCGCGTCTGCGCGCTCGAGCCGCCTGCGCTCATGCCGCCGTACTCGGCGCCGCCGCTCACCTTCGCGGCGCCGCCCGCGACGAGCTTGAAGGCGCCGATGCTGAGCGCGGTGACGAGATGCGTCGCGCGCGAGCACTCCGCGCCGCTGGTCGCGTCTTCCGCGGCCTTGCCGACGAGCTGGAGCTGACCGGACACGGTGGTCTGCACGTGCAGTGATCCCGACGTCTTCAGCTGACCCGAGAGCGCGGCGGCTCCGAGCGGCAGCTTCGCGTAGAGATCGTCTTCGTCCTGGATGTCGGTGGTGTCGGTCGAGAGCGTCGTCTTCTTCCAGGCGTACGAGCCGGAGAGCCGGCAGCGATCGATGATCTTGAGGTCGCAGCCCGAGTACTCGACGGCGACGGCGCCGCCTTGCAGGAGCGCCTCGAGCCGCGCCTTGTAAGGAGCCGGCCACTCGGTGACGAGCGGCTGCTCGCGGCTCGCGGCGACGCTGCACTTCGCGAGATGCGACGTGTCGTGTCCGCCGTTGGGCATCGCGCTCTCGGCGTGCATGGGTCGCCCGCAGCCGGCGGTCGCGAGGAGGGCACCGGCAACGAGGGCGGCGAGGCGATGCATCGCTACCTGCTTTAGCCGAATTCGGTCACTTGGACGAGGCAGAGGACGAGGACGAGGCAGCGACGGCGGCCTCGAGATCGGCCTCGGTCTGCTCGGGGCCGCCGACCCATCGGATGCGGCCGCTCTTGTCGGCGACGAAGGTGATCGGCATGTCGGTGACGCGAAAGCGTCCGGACAGCGCATTTCCCGTGTCGTGCACGATCGGGAACGTGAGCCCGAACGCCGTCGCGACGTCGCGCACGTCGGACTCGCGCTCGTCCTCGGCGATCCCGAGCATCGCGACCTCGGGATGCTGCTTCGCGAACTGCTCGAACCACGGGAGGCTGCGCTTGCAGGGCTCGCAGTACTTGGCGAAGAACTTCACGACGGTGACCTTCTTCCCGCGAGCCTCGGCGGTGTCGAACGTCGCGCCCTCGAGCGTGCGCCGCTTGATGTCAGGCAGCGGCTTGGACTGCGCCGGCAACGGACCGGAGGGCGCGAGCGGGTTCTGCGCATAAGACGCGGGCATGGCCGCGCTACCGCAGCCAGCGGAGAGAGCCGAGGTGATCAGAAGAGCGGCGGCGAAGATGTGGAGCGTGATGCGCACGGTGCTGCTCCACGCTACTCCGGCTTTTATGCTACAGTTGCAGGCATGAAAGCGAAGCCGCGCAAGACGCGCCGCGCCGGCGCCAGCGTCACGGTCGGAGTCTCTCTCGATGTCGGGACCAAGGAGAAGCTGAAGGCGCTCGCAGCCGAGCGGCATCAGGGGAACGTCTCCGCCTTGATCACGGAGATGACCGAGGATGCCGTCCGCAAGGCCGCGTTCGAGCGAGCCTGGCAGTGGTACGGCGGACCGGCGCCCACGGACGACGTGCGAGCCAAGGTCGACGCGGCTCTCGAGGAAGGCTGGGCACTCGCACGGAAGTCGGCCGTGAGCAGCGTGAAGAAGAGGACGCGGCAAGGCAAGGCGGCGTGAACGCCGCCCGACAGGGAGTCACGTTCGACACCGGCGTGCTCGTTGCCCTCGAGCGCCGCAAGCAGTCCGCGTGGGGCGTCTTCCATCGCCTCCAGGAGCGCGGCGGCCCGATCACCGTGCCCGCTCCGGTCCTCGGCGAGTGGTGGCGGGGCCGCACCGACGTCCGTGAAGCCCTGTGCCTGTCGGTGCGCATCGAGCCTTTGACGCCGGCCATCGCGCGTCTTGCAGGTGAGGCACTGGCCGCCGTGAAGCGTGCGACGACCATCGATGCCTTCGTCATGGCGAGCGCGGCGCTGCGCGGCGACGTCGTCTACACCGGCGACGTCGACGATCTCGAGAAGCTCCGCGCCTTCTTCCCAGGTGTACGAGTGCTCTCGATCTGAGCCGCGAGCGACGACTACGGCTTCAGCTGATCCTGCGGCACGAGGATCATCGCGTGCTGCTGCGGGACGACGAGCCGGAGCTCGCCGGTCGCCGGCACTGCGTACGTCTTCTGCTCGGGATCGAGCACGTCGACCAGCGTGACGCCCGGCTTGCCGACCTTCATCGCCTTCGCGCCGAGGGCGGTGTTGCTCATGTGCCGGCCGTTGGTGTTGATCACCACGAGCGCGTACTGGTCCGCCGCGTCGCCGCCCGTGCGCTCGTACGCGATGATGCCCGCGTCCTCTTCGGCGTGCACGTTGGGTGTAGAATACACGACGTTCGTGTCGCCACGGCGGAGCGCCGGGTACTTCGCGCGCAGGCGCGCCAGCTTCGACAGGTGACGGAACGTGTCGCCCGACGTCGGGAAGCCCGTGTTCCAGAGCACCTCGCGGTTGGACGGGTCGTTGCCGCCCGCGAAGTCTTGCTCGGTGCCGTAATAGACGCAGGGAATGCCCTCCTCCGTCATGAGGAGGACCAGCGCGTTGCGGAGGGCGTCCTTGTCGCCGGACGCGTCGAACAGGAAGCGCGCGACGTCATGGTTGTCCATGAAGTTCACGAGCGACTTGGCGGGCGCGATACCCGTCCCGCCCGGCTGCGGCACGACGTTGTAGTTCACGACGCGGTCTGCCCAGAGCTTCTGGATCTGCTCGGTGCCCTTCTGTTGCATCTCGTCGTGCGCGTTCGCGAAGATGTCGTGGAACACCTGGAAGTGCTGCGAGAAGTAGAAGACGGAGTCGAGCATCCCGTCTTGCGTGTAGCTGCCGAGGAGCTTGTCGTTGCCGTCGAAGGCTTCGCCGAACATGAGGAACTTGTTCTTCCCCTGCGGCGCGAGACGCTGGCGAACCGACGTGGCGAACTGCTTCCAGAAGTCGTACTCGACGTGCTTGACCGTATCGATTCGGAAGCCGTCGAGATCGGCGAGCTCGGCCCAGCGCGTGTAGTCGTCGATCAGCTGTGCGCGCACTTCGGGGATCTCGGTGGCGACGTCCTTGAGGCCGCCCGGGAAGTCGCCGAGCGTGCGCTGCCTCTCGTCGTCGTAGTTCAGGATGCGACCGAAGCCGTGATACGCGCGCGCCGTGCCGAGGATGCCGTTCGGCGGCACGCGGTTGATCGACGGATCCTGGATGAAAATGACGGGCGCGCGACCGGCATTGCCGAGTGACGTGAACGCCTGCACGCCGCGCGGATCCCAGTCGGGGTCGAACTCGGTGATGCGCGTGATCGTCGACTGCGAGCCGGCGCCCTGCAGCGGGCCGCTGCCCCCGATGTTGATGTCGGGGTTCCCGTTCAGGTTCATGTCGTAATAGAAGACCTGACCCATGTGGTTCGTGACGATGTCGAGGACCACCTTGAGCTG
>JAXDMI010001102.1:0-7962 GCA_034666145.1 Myxococcales bacterium
TCGAAGATCACGGCGTGCCATCCGTTGGCGTTGGGCCGCAGGATGACGTTCTCGGGCTTGATGTCGCGGTGGATGATCCCGATCGACTGCATTTCCGCGACGCCGCTGAGGACGCCGATGCCGAGGCCCGTCGCGTCTTCGACGGAGAAGCGCGCGCGCTTCAGCACGTCGCTGAGGAGCTCGCCCTCGATGTACTCCATGACCAGGGCCATGCCGAACGGCGGCCCAGTGAGGAACTCGTACATCCGCGCGATGTGTGGGCTCTGGAGCCGTGAGAGAGCCCAGGCCTCGCGGCGGAAGCGCTCGACGCTCTCGCGCGAGACTGCGGCTTCGGGATGCAGCACCTTGATGGCGACGCGCTCTTTCGTGTCGTTGCGGTGGGCGAGCCACACCACACCGAAGGCGCCCGATCCCAGCAGCGACTCGAGCACGTACACCCCGATCTGGGAGCCCGGCGCTAGCTGCACGGCCGTGATGGTACGCGTGGTACCGACGCGGCGCGAGCGCTAAACGGGCGACGCGGTAGCGTTTGCCCACGCGAACTTGATACGGTGCAGCGGCCGATGGCGGGCGACGAGCAGAACCCTTACACGCCGCCGGCTGCGCCCATCGCGGCTGAGCACGCGTCCGGGCAGGTCGCCGACCGGCTGAGTGGCGACGCCCACGATCACACGCGGCACGAGGGTCTTCTGGCGTTGCGAAACGCCGCAAAGCTCGCCGCGTCGATGATCCTGACGTGGGGCGTCGCGCTGATCGTCACGTTCAAGCTGCCGAAGTACCTCGGGCCGGAGCGCTTTGGTCACTATCGCTTCGGCGATCAGTTCGCGATGTCGCTCGCGGTCTTCCTGAGCCTGGGCGTCGATACGTACATCTCGCGCGAGATCGCGGTCCGGCCGAAGCACCTGAGCGAGTTCTTCGGCGGCGTGCTCGTCACACGTGCGCTCGTGATCCTTCCGCTGATCGTCGT
Source organism: Myxococcales bacterium (assembly GCA_034666145.1). Classification (GTDB taxonomy): domain Bacteria; phylum Myxococcota_A; class Polyangia; order Polyangiales; family Polyangiaceae; genus Labilithrix. Next base: position 968 of record JAXDMI010001102.1, read on the forward strand.
CGCGTTCTTCTTCCTCGACGGCGAGGTGCACGAGCGGCGGCTCGCGGCGGGGCTCTTCGCGCTCGCGTATCTCTTCACCGCGCTGAACCAGACGTTCCAGCAGACACTCCAGGCCGCGTCCAAGGTCGACGGGCTCGCGGTGGCGAACGTCGTCGCCAAGGTGCTGTGGGGCGGCGGCACGTTCGCGGCGGTCACGATGCAGGCGCCGTTCTGGGTCCTCCCGCTGCCGATGGTGGTCGGCGAGGGCCTCAAGTGCGCGATCCTCTATGTCGCCACGAGGGATGCCGTCGATCTGAAGCTGCGCATCGATCTCGAGGAGACCAAGAAGGTCCTCAAGATCTCGTTCCCCTTCTACATCGCGAACGTCGCGGTCTCGCTGGGGTCGTCGATCGACATCGTCGTGCTCGGCAAGATCGTGTCGAAGACCTCCGAGGAGGTCGGCTGGTACGGCTCGGCCCGCCAGATCGCCGCGCTCTCTGCGCTCTTGTCGCCCATCATGAGCGGCGTGCTCATCCCGATGATGAGCCGCGCGAAGGCGCGCAACGTCGACGACTTCTATCGCATCCTGCGACGCGGCTTCGAAGCGGTGCTCGTGGTGTCGTTGCCGCTGACGTTGATCCTCGCGCTCGGCGCCGAGTACTGGATCCACATCACCATCAAGGACAGGTTCCTCCCCGCCGCCGACAGCTTGCGCTGGCTCGCGCCGACGTTCGTCTTCGCCTACGCGAACGTGCTGCTCTGGCTTGCGCTGATGATCCTCGATCGGTCGTGGACGATCACCATCGTCTCCATCGCCGGCCTCTTGCTGCTGCCGGTGCTGATCATCATCGCGGTGCCGCTCTTCGCGCCGATGGGCCCGGGCGGCGCGGGCATGGGCGTCGCCATCGCGCTCTCGACGCGCGAGCTGATCATCGTGCTCGTATTCCTGGCGTTCTTGCGGGAAAAGGCCATGGATCGGCGCGCCGTGGCGTCGGTCGTGAAGTCACTCTTGATCTGCGTTGCGGTGGTGGTCGCGGATCATTTCATGAAGCCGCACCTGATCCCGCCGCTCCGTCTCGCCCTCGATGCCGCGCTCTACGGGTTGCTGGCGGTCGCGGTGGGCGTGATCGCGCCGAAGGACATCAAGGCGGTCGTCAAGATGGTGAAGGACCGAAAGAAGAACGCCGCGAGCTAGCGACGGTTAGAAGCGCGCCGGCAGCGGCGCCCACGTCAGGCCGGCGTAGACCGTCTCCTGCGTGATCGAGTTGGCGCGGATCGCGTTCGTGAAGTCCTGGTAGCCGAAGCGGAGACCCGCCTCCATGAAGAACGTCGGAGCAACGGCGTAGCGCACGCCCGCCTCGAGCTCGACGATCTGGTACGTCGCCTTCGTGTCCGTGTTGCCGGCGTCGACACCCGTCGAGAGCTGCGAGCGCAGCGTCGTCGGTCCGATCGTGTAGTTGACCGCGGCGAGACCGATGACGCGCTCCTCGAGGTCACCCGAGAAGATGTCGATCCAGGGCGCCTCCTTCGCGACGAGCGCAAGCTGCACGCGATTGCCGTGACCGAGCGGGGCGCCCTGCGGCTGCGCGCCGGGCTCGATACGCACGAAGGGATAGCTGTCGTAGAAGACGCCCGCCGACCAGAGCGGGTAATACTTCGTTCCGTTGAGCGCGTCGTTTCCTACGCTCATGCCGCCGGACACCTCCGTGTAGACGTCGCGCGCGTAGTAGTGCCGCCACGCCTGCGTGGCCTCGGCGCGGTAGATGGTGTCGCCGGTGCGGCCGCCCTCGAAGGCGGTGCCGATGGTGCCGGCGCCGATCGTCGTCGTGAAGCGATCGCGCCGCGTGGCGTCGGCCTCGAGCGCGAGGCTCACGCCGGGCCCGAAGGTCGCCGCGATGACGCCGCGCGATTCGCTGTCTGCGCCGCCGAACGAGTTGTAGACGAACTGCGGCGTCAGCGCGACGCGGCGACTCAGCTTGATCGGGAGGAGGACCTGGGTCTGCAGGAAGAGCAGCGTGAACCGCCCCGCGATGGTCGACGGGATGATGGCGACGGGATCGGGCGGCGGCCCTTCGCCGACCCACGGCGCGTGCACGAGGAGCGCCGTCGTCGTGATCGTACCGTAGGCGCCGAACTGGTACGCAGCGAGACGCCACCGGGGCCGGACGATCTCGAGCGCGAGGCCGCCGTTGTGCAGCGCGGAGACCGGCGTGTCGTTGGGATCGGCGAGGTTCAGCGTTCCGGTACTGACGACGTTCGGATCGATGGTCGGCCGCTTGAACGTGTGCGTGTAGATGAGGCGCGGGTTGTAGATGGCGACGAAGTGGTCCGTGCCGCCCTTCCAGATGAAGTCGTAACGGAGCTGCGGCTGCAGCTCCGTCTCCTCCGCGGTGACGTCGTTGCCGGTGCGGATTCGCTCCTCGGCGCGTGCCTGGACGTACACCTGCTGCGCGACGTCCATGTGCACCGGGAAGAACGGAAACATCGCGAGGCGCCCACCATACCCGAGTCGGCGCAGGTGCGTCGACAGCGACGTGGCGCCGCGCTGGCCCGTTAGCCCTCGGTCTGGTGCGCGTGCGTGTCAGCCCGCGCGACGCGGAGCGGGCGCTGCCTCCATCGGGTCGCGCATCGTGTCGCGCTCCTCGCGCACGTAGACGCCGCTCGGGCGGTCACCGATACGACGCGCGGTCCGTGCCTCGAACCAGCCTACCGTGCGCCGTAGTCCCTCCTCGAGATCGACCGAAGGAACGAGGCCCAGCGCGATCGACGCCGGCAGGCTATCGACGAGCGTCGGTCGGCCCGACATGGGAAGCGACGCCGGACCGTCGTCGGACGCGTCCGTGACCTCGATGCCGGCGAGCCCGGCGGCTTCGGCGATCAGGTGCGCGAGCTCGAGCACCGACGACTCCGACGACGGCGCAATGACCGCCGGAACACGCTGTTCGCTGTTCATCGTGCGCACGAGGGTCTCGACGACGTCATCGACGTACGCGAGGCGGAGGCGCCGCTCGAGCCGGGCGCGCGGCCGAAGGTCCTCGCCACGCAGCGCCTGGAGGACGAGCTCGGTCACGATGTGATCGCCGTCCGGGGCCATCCGCGGTCCATACGCGCTCGGTTGACGCACCACGCGGACGTCGGCTCCACGTGACTTCGCGAAGTCGACGGCGAGAGCCTCGGCGCAGCGAACGCCCTCTCCCCAGCGCTCGGTGGCCGTCACGAGGACGACGCGCGCGTGATTGGCAGCTGCGACTTCGAGGACGTTCATCGTCCCCGTGACGCACGTCATCGCCGCCTTCACGGGATCCGCATCGCACGCCATGCGCGTCGACGGCACGGCGAGATGGAAGACGGCGTCGACCTCGGCGCGAAAGGACTTCGCGACATCGTGCTCGAGGAACGCGAACCGCGGCTCCCGCTTCAGGTGGGCGATGCTCGCGTACGAGCCGCGGGAGAGATCGTCGATCGCGATCACCTCGTTGCCTTCGGCGAGGAGGCGATCGACGAGATGCGAGCCAACGAGACCTGCCCCACCAACGACGAGAACGCGCGTCATGTGCGAAGGAGGTGCAGAGCGTGTGCCATGGATGCGAAAAAAGCCGACTCGCGTGGGCGAATCGGCCTCTTTTGCCGGGCGTTGCGGCCCGCTGTGCGGCTACCGGTCTCGCCGTGCGATCAGCGCGCGCTCACGAGAACGTGGCGAAGACGGGGAGACCGAGGCGGTCTCGTACGTCACGCGGCTCGAAGAAGATCCCCGAGAAGCGATCGGCGAGCGCAGCCACCATGAGGATCGCGGCGATGGTCGACAAGAGGCCGATGGCGATGGCGATCAATGCGACCGGGCGCTTCGGACCACCGGGGGCCTCGGCGGGGTGCGTGATCTTGTAGCGGTTCTTGTACTGCGCCTCCTGCTCCTGCATCTGCACCTGCAGCTCTTGGAGCTGCTTCACGAGCGTCTGGTACGTCGTGGTGACGGTGTCGAAGCGAACCTGTGCATCCTGCACGGACTTGGGAGCGCTGGCGGCGATGACCTCGGGGGCGGGCGCGGGCGCCGGCGTCGGGGCGACCGCACGCGGAACGGGGCGCGCGTCGTTGGCCTTCTTCTCGGCTTGCGCCTTCGCCTGCTGGGCGGCCATCTCGTTGAGGACCTCCGCCTCCTGCTGCTTCAGCGCGGCGACGCCCGGTGACTGCGAGGCCTCGGTGGCCGCGATGGTCTGCTTGAGGCCGATGACCTCCGGGTGACCCGGAGCGAGCGTCTGCTGCTTCTCGATGAGCTGCTGGTTCAGCTCGGCGAGCCGCTGCTGCTTGGCCTGCTGCGCGACCTGGATCTGGCCGCGGATGCCGTCGAGCTTGGCCTTCAGCGCCGGGTCGGCGTCGATCGGCGCGGGCTTGTCGTTGACGCCCTGCGGGAGCGTCGGGATGAAGAGGTTCACCTTCTTCTGCGGGTCTTGCGCCTTCTGGAGACGCACGAGCTCGGTGGCGGCGGACTCGAGGTCCTTGTGGGCCTGCGCGACGAAGCCTTCCTGGATCTTGAGGCGAGCCGGGATGACACCGACCTCCGACTGGAAGCGCGCCTCGAGGAAGTTCTTCACGGCAGCGTCGACGATGTCGCGCGCCGACTCGGGCTCGGACCATTCGAGCTTGACCGTGACGGTCGTCGCATCGACCCACACCTTCATGCGGCCCTCGATGTTCGAGACGAGCGCGTCGTACTTCTCGTCGTCGGAGGGCGCGGGCTTGCCGAGCTTGCGGTTGATCTTGTCGATCAGGCGGCGATGCGGCTGCCGCATGTCGTCCCAGCGGGCGACGAGGTTCTTCTGCTTCACGATGGCGAGGATGTTGTCCCGCGCCATGACCTGCTCCTCGTACTCGCGAGCGAGGTTCCGCATCTCCTCGGGGCTGACGTACTGCGCCTGCGCTCCGGTGAGGTTCGCGGTGCGCTGGACGAGCACGCGCGACTCGACCGCGTACGTGCGTGGCGCGAAGATCGCGCCGAGCACGGTCAGCGCGCCGCAGATCATCATCACGACGAACGAGAGACCCTTGCGACGCTTGGCCGAGCGCGCGGCCTCGCCGACGCGGGCGCCGAGCGCGATGTTCGGACCGTCGTCCTCGTCGCTGCCGCGGCCTCGACCGCCGCCGCCGCCACCACCGCCTCCGCCACCCTTTCCCGGGTACTGAAGCTTGGAGTCGGGTTGAAAGAGGGTCGCTTCCTCGATACGTGCCATCGTGTTTCCTCGGTGACGTCTGCTTCCGTCAGCTCTCGCCGCGAGACTCTACGTCACTCGTTACTCGGGCGTCCCGAAGGGATCGGGCGCGAGGCCGGGCGGCGTGGGTTTCGGCGGGTCGTTCGGCTGAGGGGGTCGCGCGGGAGGCGCGGGGGGTTGGGGATCGCTGGTGGTCGGGGGTGCCGGACGGCCGGGGTTGCGAGGAGCGTGCCCGCCACCTGAACCATTGCCGGGACGCCACGGGAAGGCTCCCGCAGGTCGCGCGGGAGGCGTGGGCGTGACGACCGGAGGGGTCGGCGTTCCGGCGGCCGCGTCTTTTCCCAGCGCGACCGTGCCGGCGTTGGTCTCCACGGTGGGCCCGCTCGGAGTCGTGACCGCCGTCGAAGGGACCATCGACGTGGGCTGCGGGGGAGGCGGCGCGGCCGAAGTCACCGCCGTGGCAGGGATGCCCGGATCGGACCCGCCGTTGGTGCCGGGATCCTGCGTCGCGTTGCCTCGCTTCACGGCGAAGAACGCGATGCCGCCGAGTGCCGCAGCCACGAGGAGGACCGCCATCATCCACACCGCGACGCCGCTCTTCGGGCGCATCCCGATGTCGCGAGGATCGATGTCGCTCACGCTGTCGTCGGCGCCGAAGTTCAGCGTGTTGCCGTACGCGGGGATGCTCCCCTCTTGCTGCCGCCCGTCTTGTTGTCGCCCATCTTGTTGTCGATCGCCCGGCGCCATGCTGTCCGGACGCGAGGCGCGGAAGCCGATCGGATCCGGAGTCGGCAAGCGACGAATGACACCGGCCGGCGCGGGCGCGGCTCGCCTCGGTCCGACGAGGACGCCGGGCGGCGCAGGCGTCGTGCCGAGCGCGGGATGACCCGCGGGATGACCGGAGTACGCGTTGGTGGAGCGCGCGTCGGGGGAGAAGTTGGCGTTCGAGGGCATGCGCGCGCGCGCAGGAAGCGGCGGCGCGTTCTGCGAGGGATGCTGCGACGGATGCTGCGAGCGCATCGGCGGTCGCGATGCGCCGCCGGGCGCATTCGAGACGTACCCGGCCGGCGGCATGGAGAGCGGGAATGAGCGCGGGAGCGAGCCGTCGTTGCCGACGACGGAGGAGATCTTTCCGTCTTGATCGCCGATGCCGATGAACGTTCCGCCCGGACCTTCGGGGGGCTCGCTCGCCATGCGCTGCGTCTGGTCTCCGTCGAACGCGGGCGGCGCAGGCGGAGGTGCACTGAGCGCAGACGGTCCGCCCTTGTCGACGTGCGTCGACTCGTCGAGCGACATGTCGTAGCCGCGTGACGCCTCGGCGGGTCGACCGAGGCCGGCGGCATCGCGCGCCTCGCGGAAAGCGCGGCGCATGGCATCGGCGGACTGCCAGCGATCTTCCTTCTTGAAGCGCAGCGCCATGTCGATCGCCGCGGCGATGCCGGGCGGCAGCTCCGGCATGACCATCGCGATGGAGCGCGCCTTCACCGTCGCCGCGGCGAGGAGCTTGGCTTGCACGTTCGCGCCGAGGTGCACGGTCTCGCCGGTGAGCGCCGTGAAGAGCGTCGCGCCGAACGACCAGATATCACTGCGGTGATCGACCTTGTCACGCGAGCCGAGCGCCTGCTCGGGCGACATGAACGACGGCGTTCCGAGGACGAGGCCGAACATCGAGAGCTTGCTCTGCGACGTGCGATCGAAGACGCGCGCCACGCCGAAGTCGAGCAGCTTGAGGACGCCGTCGTCGCAGACGAAGACGTTCTGGGGCTTGAGGTCGCGATGGATGATGCCGGCGGTGTGGACCGCGCTCAGGAC
>JAXDMI010001103.1:0-2630 GCA_034666145.1 Myxococcales bacterium
TACGAGGGGTTCGAGGCCGTGGCCGCGACCGTCAACGTCGCCGTGTATCTCGGCGACGACGGCGTGGTTCGTTACTTCGTGAATTTCTCGCGCGTGACTCCGCGGCTCACCCTGGACACGCACCCGCTGCTCGGACCCGACGACAAGCGGCTCATGCGCTTCGTGGTGGGACGCGAGGTGTTCGTGGTCTTCGACGATCCGCGAAGGCCCAATGCGCGCGTTCGCGAGCTGCGTCGTCTATCGCTCGGGCGCGTCGAAGATGCGGACGTGCATTCGGTGCGTCTCACGATCCACGTCTCGCCGGCGCCTCGCGATGCGTACGTCAGCTACACGCTCGCGTATGCGATCGACGTGAGGCGCGAGGGCTCGGACTTTCGCTTCGTCGTCGACGCCGACACGGGAGATCTTCTCGAGGACGCCGTCGTGCCGGTGATTCCGTTCTCACCCCTCGACATGCCGTGACCGCGGCTCGTTGCAGCTCGTTGCGGCTCGTTGGACCGGTAGCTGCATCTGGCTAGGTCATCATGAAGATCGTCGCGATTCTGGCGCTTGGGGCGCTCGTTGGTTGCTCGCGGAATGACAAGACCGCCACGGTAGAGCCGGTCAGCACGGTCACCGTGACATCCGAGACCATCACCGTGCCGCTCACGCCGACCGACCAGGAGCTCGACCGTCGCGCCATGCTTGCCGCAGCGCAGACGATGCCCGGAGTGGCCGAGACGGTCGACGTACCATCGGTCCTGGCCGTGACGCCGCCCGACGCCGACGAGCAGACCACGATGCACGTCCAGGTCGCGCTCCTGAAGGACCCGGAGTTCGTGGAGCACTCGAGCGACGTCGTCGTGCACGTCGATCGCGGAACGGTGACGTTGCAGGGCAACACGACGACGCCGCAGGCGCGAACGGCTGCGGAGCGCATCGTCATGCGTCAAGAGGCCGTGGTGTCGGTGAACAACGAGCTGCGCGTCGTTCAAGTGCAGCCGAAGAATGCGCCGACGAAGGCGAATCGCTAGAACGCGTAGCGAGCGCCGACGCTCGGTACGACCGACAACAGGAAGCCGCCGGCCAGCGTCTGCGCGCCGAACGTCGCGACGCCGTCCCCTTGCTGTCCCTTGGGCGCGGCGAGCACGGGCTGCCGATCGCTCCATGAAGGCTGATCGACCGACATCATCGCGAGCACTGCAACGCCCGCGCTGAGCTCGAGGCGCGACGGAAAGCGCCGCGCCACGCGGAATTCGGGTGCAAGATACACGTATGCAGTGGACGGCGATTCGGACACGTCGACGTCGTAGGTCGCGCCCGTCGACGTCGTGAATGTGCCCTTCCGCGCGTCGACCGCGGCGCCGAGGAAGATGCCGGCGCCGAAGCGGAACGTGACCGGCCAGTCCTCGCCGGTGCGATACCCCGCCGAAGGTCCGAAGCGAACGCCCTGGATACCGAGCGAATCGTCGAGCGTGCCGGCGTTGGGCGCGAGGCCCTTCGGCAACACCGACGCCGCGCGCTTCGATACGTTGGCGGCGACGACGAGATAGCCGGCATCGAGACCGAGCGTGATGCCGCTCGAGAGCTCGTAGCCCGCGTGGGCGGTGGCCGCGAGGCCGATGGGAATCGCCGCCGAGCATGCGCCGCTGCATGCGCTGCGCACGTCACCGCCGAACGCGAGACCGACCGCGGGGCCGACGTCGATCTCCACGAAGACCCGCGCGGGATGCGCTGCGCGCCAGAGCGGTGAGCTGGGATCGCGCTCGAGCACCACGGTCTCGGCGGTGCGCTCGCTCTTCGTGAGCCTCACGACGCGACGTGCAAGGAGGAAGCCTTCGGCGATCACCTCGACGACGTGCTCGCCTTCGCGCAGCTTGCCTTCCCAAACGCCTTGCCCGACGACGACGGCATCGATCGAGACGTTGGCGCCTGCGGGAACCGGGACGATGCGCAGCGTGGACGTGAGCGGCTCGGCAGCGAGCGCGAGCGTGGTGACGTCGCCGAGGCGCACCGTGGTCGTCGCGGGCTGCGTTCCGAGATCGCCCTCGCCGCGCAAGACGACGGCGTGCAGGCCGACCGCGATGGCGCCTTCCCATGGCGTCTTGCCGACGACGACGTTGTCGATGACGACGTCGAGCGCGCGGCCGCCGCTCTCGGTGACCGAGAGACGTCCTGCCTGCGTGAGCGGGCTGAGATGCGCTTCGACGAGCGCGCTCTGACGGCCGGCGACGTCGACGCGCGCTTCGAAGGGGCCGAAGCCCTCCTTGTAGACGCGCACCACGTGCGAGCCGGCCGCGACGCGGAGCGGTGCGCTCGTGGGATAGCTGCCGCGCGCGCGACCGTCGATGACCACCGCTGCGCCGGGCTCTGCGCCGGCGATCTCGATCGAGCCGATGGCGCCGCGGAGCTCGGCGCTCTCCTTCTCGGCGAAGGCGCGATCGCCGGGCGCGAGATCGGGGAACTCGCGGAGGAGAGCTTCGAAGGTCTCGAGCGATTCGTCGAAGCGGCCCTCGCGCCGGAAGCACACCGCGGCGTTCTTCGTCGCGGCCTTCGTCGGGAAGAGCGCGCGCGAGCGGAGGAAGTCGGCCAGGGCGGCGCTCCATTCGGAGCGATCGAAGTGGCCGACGCCGCTGTCGAAGAAGGCGCGG
>JAXDMI010001104.1:0-20872 GCA_034666145.1 Myxococcales bacterium
CGACGTAGACCTTCTCCTTGGGCGTGCCGTTCGCGACCTTCGCGCTCGCCTTGGCGAGCTCGGTGTCGATGAGCAGCTTGAAGCGGTCGAACGGCTGCGCGCCGGACAGCTCGACGCCGTTGATCCGGAACGCCGGCGTGCCGTTCGCGCCGACCTTCTTCGCGAGCTCTTGGTCCTCGTCGACCTTCCTCAGCGCGACGTGCGTGGCGAGCGCCTTGTCGTAGGCGAGCCCGTCGACGCCGGCGGCAATCGCCCAGAGTCGGAAATTCTCGGGCGTGAGGTCCTTCTGGTTCTTGAACGCGAGGTCGTGGAACGTGAAGAACGCGACGGAGCCCTTCAGCGTGAAGACCACCTGCCCGGCCTCGGCGGCGGGCTTGGCGTTGACGTGGAAGGGGAGCGGCTGGTTCTTCCAGACGATGCGGACGTTGTCGGGGCCGTAGTTGGTTCGGACCTGCTCGAGCGTCGTCTCGACGCGCGCGCAGAACGGGCACTGGAAATCCTCGAACGCGACGATGGTGACCGGGGCATCGCGCTTCCCCCACATGGGATCGCGGCTGGTCACGGGAACGGGGGAGTCTTCGTCACTCCATGTGGTGCCGGATTTGGCCGCGGTGCCGGGCCCGGCGCGATGCGGGCGCAGGACGAGGAACAACGCGACGCCGCCGCCCACCGTGAAGAGCACCATGAGCGCGGCGACGGCCGCGACCCACTTGATCCAACCGTTGTCGGTCGTCGACGCGATCGGATACGCGGGCACGGGCGCGAAGGGTTGAAGCGGCTGTTGCTGTTGTTGCTGTTGTTGCGGCTGCGGCTGCGGCTGCACCGCGACCGGCGGCGGCGGCTGCGATCCCGCGACATGCGCGGCCGAGCGCAGCGCGGTGGCCATCGCTTGCGCGCTCTTCCAGCGATCGTCCTTCTTCCACGCGAGCGCGCGGTCGACGATCTCCGCGACGTGCTGCTCGCCGGCCGGCGCCATCGAGCGAAGGAGCGGCGCAGGCTGCGTCGCTGCCTGGACGCGCACCATTTCCGGCGTCTCGGCGGGATAGACGACGCGCCCCGAGAGCGCGCGGAACATGACCGCGCCTGTCGCCCAGAGGTCGGTCTGCGCATCGACGAGCGCCGTCTCGCCGCGCGCTTGCTCGGGAGCCAGGTACGCGGCGTTCTCCATCGCGCGACCCGCGCGTCCTGCCAGGCGCGCGCCGTCGGCGAGCCGTGCGGTGCCGAAGTCCATGAGCCTGACGGAGCGATTCTGCGTGACGAACACGTTCGACGGCTCGACGGCGCGATGGACGATGCCCTTCGCATGAGCGGCGGCGAGGACGTCGAGGAGCTGGCAGCTCAACGGAACGAGCTCGCTCGCAGAGAGCCTGCCTCCCTGCTTCTCGATCATCTCCTCGAGGGTCTGGCCCTCGAGGAGATCCATGACGAGGAACACGAGGCCGTCCTCGGTGGTGTCGTCGTCGAGGATGCGCACCGCGCCGGCGTGCTCCACCTTGTTCGCGACGTACGCCTCGCGGACGAACTGCTCGCGCACCTCCTTCGAGGCGGAGAGCTCGGTGTGGAGCACCTTGATCGCGACGCGATTGCCGTTGCGATGGGTGCCCGCATACACCGCGGCGGTCCCGCCCACGCCGACCACCCGCTCCAGCGTGTAACGCTGGCAGAGCGTGCGGCCGACGCGCGCCTCGATTTCCCTGCGAAAGCTCTCGTCGTGGCTGGGTTCGTTGACCATCGGTGCGAGGCGCATCGTACACGCCCCGCCCGGTCACGCCAGGTCACCCCGCGCCGTGGATGCGGTCAGGCGTTCAGGCGAACACGATGTAGAGGGCGCCCATCACGATGGCGAGGAGGCCGAGCGGGGCCTGGATGCCCATCAGGGTCGCGCGGATGCGCTGGCCCTTGGCCATGGCCTGCGCGTTCTTCGAGAGGGCGTAGTGCGTGATGAGGCCGAAGCCGAGGAGGAAGCCGACGAGGAGGTCGGCGACGCCCGAGGCCATCCAGAAGGCCCACGAGATGGGATGCGAAGCGAGGAGCGAGATGCCGAGGACGCTGTGCAGCGTCTCCCAGACGCCCCAGCAGAACATCAGCATGCCGATCCAGCCCTGGTACGGAGCAATCTTGTCGATGAGCGACTGCGCGTTCGGCGAGCGCTTGATGATGAAGCCCGAGGCCGCGAGGATGCCGCCCGCAATCGTGATGAGTCCACCGAACATGTTGGCCGTTCTCCAATGGTGCGAAGCTCGCGGTGCCCGATCGCCCCGCGTTCGGAGAGCGCCTTCGCAACGAGCGTGCCTCAGGGAAAACATGCACAAATGCCGAAATTACGCGGGTGGGACCGGCGAGGGATGGCCGGCCCGGCAATCGGTTGCCGACGATTTCGGCAAGCGGTTGCTCGTCGTCGCGCGACCTTCGCGCTAGCCGCGCGCTCGCTTCACCAGCGCCACCATCGCGCGGCGGACCTCGTCGCTCGTCGCGACCGGCTCGTCGAACGCGAGCCGCGTCGCGCGCGGGCCCGCCGGAGTCACGAGCGCGAGCTCGAAGCCGTAACGGTCGACCGCGGTCATCGTCGCGCTCGTGGCATCGGCGAAGCCCGCGAGCTTCGTCGCGTAGGCCAGCACGGCATCGCCGTGGTCGTCGTTCATGTGCGCGAGGATGCCCTTCGACGACGTCGCGAGCGGATCGGGCTGCGCGGCGCGATATTCGTCGGCCGACACCCACGACATGCGGCCGAAGCCTCCGACGTAGCGGAGTGAGTCCGGCTCGAGGCGGTAGAACGCGAAGTCCGGGAAGTCGGCGTAGTACGCGCTGCTCGGTTGCTGCGCGAGGAACACCTCGCGTACGGGCGCACGCTCGGCATCCGCGACTTTCTCGCAGCGGCCGAGGATGGTCACGCGACCCACCGCGAGCGGCTGATCGTGTGCGTCGAGCGGCTCCGTCACGAGGATCGATGCCTCGCTGCGCCCATGCAGGTTCTTGGTGTGCTCGGCGAGCGTCGAGATGAGGAGGAGCGGCCGACCCTGGTCGTCGCTCGCGACGGTCACCAGCGAGCCGTACGGAAAGCCCTCCGGCTCACGCGCGACGGTCGACAGCGTCGCCGAGCGCGCCAGCGAAACGAGCGTGCGGCAGCGCTCGGCATGGCTCGGGGCCCGGACGGCCGGGCCGGCTTGCTCTTCGGAAGAGGCGGGGCGCTGGTGTCGATCGGTCACGCCGACCTCGTAGCACTCCTCTACTCTGCTGGCGCGGCATGAGCGTCGAAGACCCCAGAGAGACATTCGAGCGCCGGCTCGTCCGCGACATCCTCGGCGCAGAGCGCGTCCGCGCGCGCCTCCTCTTCGCCATTCCCACCATCGCGCTGTTCGCGCTCGTGATCGTGGGCGGCGCGTATCCCGAGGCGGTCGCCGCCCTGCTCCACGGCCGCATCGACACGGCGCCGGTCGGGCTCTTCCTCATCCTCGTGGCCGGGTTCGAGCTCTACGTCCTCTTCTGGATCCGTGGCCTGCTCGCGCGCGACGAGGCGCCGAAGACCGGTCGCCGCTACGTGCATGCACTCGTCGAGACGAGCATGCCCACCGCCGTCATCCTCTACTACGCGTCGGGCGACGGGCCGGTGCAGGCGCTCTTGATGCCGTCGGCATTCGTGTATTCGATCTTCATTCTCCTCTCGACGCTCGGCCTCGACTTCTTCCTCTGCACGTTCACCGGCGTCGTCGCGGCCGGCGAATACGCGTTGATCGCGTTCCTCTGGGGCCCGAACGACACGAGCGTCGTCGAGCCCGCGCTCTCGTCCGTTCCTCATCACCTCGGCAAGGCCATCGTGCTCCTGGTGAGCGGCGTCGCGGCCGGGTTCGTCGCGCGGCGCCTGCGGAGCAGCTTCACGAGCGCGATCGAATCGGTCGGCGAGCGCGCGCGCATCGTCAGCGTCTTCGGCCAGCACGTGTCACCCGAGGTCGTGGAGCGCCTGATCGCCGGCAAGACCGAGGTGAAGAGCGAGACGCGTCCCGTCTGCGTCATGTTCCTCGACATCAGGAACTTCACGGCGTTCTGCGAGGACAAGAGCCCCGAGGAGGTCGTCGACTATCTCAACGACGTCTTCGAGGCGACCATCGACGCCGTCGTGAGTCGACACGGGATCGTCAACAAGTTCCTCGGTGACGGCTACATGGCAGTGTTCGGTGCGCCCATCCACGAGGACAACGCGAGTCGTGCCGGCGTCGATGCCGCGCTCGACATCGTGGAGCGCATCAAGGTGCTCGTCGCCGCCGGAAAAATTCCACCCACCGAGGTCGGCATCGGCCTCCACACCGGAGACGCGGTCGTCGGCAACATCGGCTCGGCGCAGCGCCGCGAGTACACGGTCATCGGCGACGTCGTGAACGTCGCATCGCGCATCGAGTCCCTCAACAAGGAGCTCAAATCGCGCGTGCTCGTGTCGGACGAGACGTGGACCGCGTGCGGCCGCACCGACGTGGAGGCCGTCGCTCACGATGCCATCCAAGTGCGCGGCCGGCAGCAGCCCGTGCGCATCTGGCAGCTCGCGTGACGATGACGCGCCGGCTCGTGATCCTCCTCGCTGTCTTCGTCGTCGCGCTCGTGGCATCCGGTCGAGACCGCGAGCGTGATCCGAGGCCGTTACCGCTGCCGTGACGGCAAGATGGTGGTGATGGTCTCCGGCTTCGATCCTTGCCTGTCACCTGCGCTCGAGGTCTGCGATCGAGGAAGCGACGAGGACCGGATGCTGATCGATCTCGCGACGCTCGGCTGCGCGCGTGTGTCCACGGACAAAGACTCGATCGAGGTGTGTTGCCCGCCGTCTCCGTGACGCTCAGCTGTCCGCAGCGGGTGCGTCGTCGCTCGTGCTCGCGCCCGCCGGCTCGGCGATCGTTGCGTCTTCGGCCTTCGGCGCTTCGCCGCTGACCGCGGGAACGGGCGCGATCTTCGCCGGCGGCTTGGGCGGCCTCTTCTCGTTGAACTTGTAGCCGGGCCGCCCGCCCTTCTGCTTCGCCAGGTTCTGCTGCATCACCCAGTGATTCGCGCGCGCCTTCTTTGCGTCGTGTTTCGCAGCCACTTGCTCTTCTCCGTATTCCGTTCGCCGGGCCCTCTCTTGCTCGTTCTCGGGCGAGCGGGCAAGCCCGGCGTGCGAAGCGCGAGAAAAGGCGACCCCAGAAATACCGCGATCCGTGCCAGCATCGCCGCTGATGAAGGCGTTCGCGATCGATGGGTACGGCGGTCCCGACAAGCTCACGCTGCGCGATTTTCCGGAGCCCGAGCCCGGTCCTACCGATCTCGTCGTCGAGGTCCGCGCCGCAAGCGTGAATCCCGTCGACTTCAAGATCCGTAGCGGCGGCGTGAAGGTGCTCGTCAAAGACCGGTTTCCGCTCGTGCTGGGCTCCGACTGCAGCGGGGTCGTCACGCGCGTCGGGAAGGACGTGACGCGGTTCGCGGTCGGCGACGAGGTCTTCGCGCGGCTCCGCAAGGATCGCTTCGGCACCTTCGCCGAGCGAACGCTGATCGACGAGTCCCTCGCGGCCAAGAAGCCGGCGCGCCTCAGCCATGCCGAGGCGGCGTCGATCCCGCTCGTCGGCGTGACGAGCTGGCAGGCGCTCGTCGAGATCGGCGCGCTCGCACCCGGGCAGCGCGTGCTCGTCCATGCCGGGTCGGGGGGCGTCGGAACCTTCGCCATCCAGCTCGCACGCCATCTCGGCGCCACCGTCGTGACCACCGCGAGCGCCAAGAACCGCGAGCTCCTCACGCGGCTCGGCGCGCATCAAGTCGTGGATTACAAGAGCGAGCGCTTCGAGGACGTCGTCGCGCCCTGCGACGTCGTCTTCGACACCCAAGGTGGAGAGACGCTCGAGCGCTCGTTCGCGGTGCTGAAGCCGGGCGGCGTGGTGGTGACCGTCGGCGGAAGCCCGGACGCGAAGTTCGGTAAGGCGTGGGGGCTCAACCCCGTCCTCGTGCTCGCGCTTCGCTTCATGATGCGCAAGGTCACGCGCCTCGCGAAGGAGAAGAACGCACGGTTCGAGTACCTGTTCATGCGCCCCGACGGCGAGCAGCTCGCGGCCGTCGGCGCGCTCCTCGAGAGCGCGACCATCGTGCCGATGCTCGACCGCACGTTCCCCTTCGATGCCACGAAAGAGGCCATTGCGTACGTCGAAGCCGGGCGATCGGTCGGGAAGGTCGTCATAGCGGGCTGACGCTCTTGCCGCGTTCCCGTCCATCGCCTACGAGAGAGGGTGGTGGCGAACGAGGCACGGCTCACGGTCGCGGCAGAGCGACGGCTGATTCAGCTTCTCGGCACCTACGAGGAAGAGCTGCTCCGTGGCGCGCGCCGGCTCGTCGCCACCGGGCACGTCGTCGGGTTCCGCCGCGAGCCCGACGGTATGAGCGCGCGGGCGTTCGTCCAGGACAGCCAGCTCCACGAGGTCACGGTCGGCCCGTACGTGCGCGACGGCATCGACACGCATTGCACGTGCGCGACCTTCGCACGGACCGAGCGTTGCGTGCACGTCGTCGCCGTCGCGCTCACGTTGCACGAGGACGCGGTCGGTGCACCTTCGCCCATCGGGCAGGCGCCCCACTCGCCCCACACGCCAGGCGTCGTGTCGCCACTCGTGTTGCCCGGAGCGCGCGCGCCGGCTCGTGCCGTCGAGCCCGAGCCGTGTCCGCCGCTCTTGCGCGGCGTCTACTCGGTGTCGCTCTTCCTCTCGCGCCTCGCGCTCCATGCCGGCGTTCGCATCAGCGACTCGTTCGATCGCTGGTCGCCGCTCGCCGACTGGTGGGCGCGCTCGAACAACGCGAGCACGCCGGGGATCATCGCGATCCGCAAACAGGTGCTCCATCACGCGGTCGAGATGGGCAAGGACCTCGCGACCCTTCGCTCCTGGACGCCGGCCGAGTCGCCGCTTCCCGGCAGCGTCTTTGCCGACGTCTACGGCGCGCTCGCCGAGCGCTACCTCGCGTGTCGCGACGACGCGCAGATCCGCCGCGCCGCTCCGGGGCCGCTCGAAGGACGGCGCCACCCGGGCTTCGATCTCTTCTACGACGCGCAGCGCGGCGTGTTCGAAGCGCGCGAGCGTCGGGTGCCGCTGCTCACCGAGCCGTTCAAGCTCTCGTTCATGTTGCCGCTCGGCACGCGCGGCGAGCCGCGCTTCGAGGCCGGCACCCTCGAGGCTCATGGACCTCCGGACGCGTGGGATCTGTTTGCGCTCCGCGAGGTGCTGATCGCGCTCCATGCCCGCACCGAGGACGCCGTCGTCGCGCTCGAGCGCGAGCTGTCACGACCCGTGTGGGATCACGTGCTCGAGCAGCTCGGTCACGACAAACCGAAGTCGAACGAGCCACGCTCGTGGTCGTTCACGCTCACGCCGACGTATCGCGGCAACACGTATCGCGTGACCGCGTTCTCGCGACGCACGCTCCAGAACGGCAAGCCCGCGAAGTGGAAGAAGGACACGTTCGAAGCGCTCTACATGGAGGAGTCGCTGCCGCTCGAGCGCGAGATCGCGCGCGTCGCGATGTGCAGCCTCGAGCGCGCCAACGAAGCGCGGCTCACGCTAGGCACGCCACAAGGCCACGAGCTGCTGCGCCTCCTCGGGCAGCACGGCATCGTGCGCTGGCAAGAGGGCGCAAAGTCCGATCCCGAGGGAGATCCCGCGGCGGAGATCATCGCCGGCGATCTCGCGATGCGCATGACCGCCGGACCGGACGGAGCGCTCTCTCCGCAGTTCGCCGTCGGCGGTCGCTTCCTCGATGCCTCGCTGCTCAGCGGCGTGGAGAACACCGGGCTTCGCGGCGCCACGCGCGGTCACACCGTCGCGTCGGTCTTCGTGGCGCCCGCGCTTCGCCCTTGGCTCGATGCCGCGTACTCGGTGGGCGCGGCGATGGCGTTTCCGCCCGAGTCGGTGCCGCGCTTGCTCGTCGCTGCGCAGCCGCTCATCAACGCCGGTGTCGTCGAGCTGCCGCGCGATGCGCTCGGCGTGGAGCTGCCTTACGAGCCCGCGCCCGCGCTGCGCGTCGAATGGCAACCGCACGGCGCCGCTGTCGTCGACATCTTCATCACCGTCCACTCGCGTGCTCCGCTCGTCGCGCCGGGGAAGGGGCCCGTGCTCTTCACGTTCGCGGAGGGCGAAGAGCGCTTCTTCGTGGAGCGCGATCTCGTGCGCGAAGTGGCCATTGCCGAGGACGCGCGCGCACGCATCGCGGCGCCGCTGGTCTGGAACGGCGGCAGCGGTCACACCGAGGGGCTCGCCGACACGCTCACGCTTGCCGAGTACCTCGATCTGAATCCGCTCGGCCTCGCCATCGAGGTCAAGGTCGGCAAGGCGCCGACCGTCACGCAGTGGGACGACGCCAAGCGCTCCCTCGACGTGAAGAAGAACGGCTCGTGGCTCGTCGTCGGCGGCGCGCTCGACGTGGCCGGCGTGAAGCTGACGCTCGGTGACGTGCTCGATGCGGCGCGCCTCGCGCAGCGCTTCGTGCGCGCCGCGGACGGCGTGTTCCTCGAGCTCTCGAAGGAGGCCATCGCGAAGCTCCAGCCCGTCGCCTTCGCGACCGAGCTGGGCGGCGCCGCGAAGGGCGAAGACGCGCGCCTCCATGACGCGTTCGGCTCGATCCTCGCCGATGCTCGCGAGCTCTTCGACGACGTTCGCGGCGCCGATCTCGCCGCCTACGTCGAGCGCTTCGAGGCGCGGGCGAAGAGCGTGCGCATCCCGCAGCTCGAGCACGGCACGCTGCGTCCGTACCAGCGCGACGGCGTCGCCTGGATGCTGCGGCTCGCGACGTGGGCGCCGGGCTGCATCCTCGCCGACGACATGGGACTCGGAAAAACCGTGCAGACTGCAGCTGTCTTGAAGGCGCGCGCGGCCCTTGGCCCGCAGCTGATCATCGCGCCGGCATCGGTGTCGTCGAACTGGATGGCCGAGCTCGCGCGCTTCATGCCGAGCCTCAAGACACGCTGGTTCAACGACGAACGCGAGCTCGATCTCGCCGCGCTCGGGCCCGCCGACGTGCTCGTGGTCTCGTACGGCCTCCTCCAGCGGCGCAGCAAGGCCTTCGAGGAGCATCGCTTCGCCACCGTCGTCGTCGACGAGGCGCAGTACGTGAAGAACGTCGCCGCGCAGCGCACCGACGCGGTCCGCTCGCTCACGCGCGACTTCACCATCACGCTCACGGGCACGCCGCTCGAGAACCACCTCGGCGAGCTGTACAGCATCGTCGACCTCGCGTTCCCCGGGCTGCTCGGTAGCGAGGCGGCGTTCCGCGAGCGGTTCCGCAAGCCCATCGAAGGGCAGCAGCGCGACGACGTGCGTCTCGCGGTGCTCGGTCGCCTCCTCGCGCCGTTCCTCCTGCGGCGCACGCGTGCGAAGGTCCTCGAGGAGCTGCCGCCGCGCGAGGAGATCACCGAGTACATCGATCTCGATCCGTCGGAGCAGAAGCGTTACCTCGCGCTCCGTCGCGCGTGCGAGCAACAGTTCGCGAAGCGCAAGAAGGACGAGACCACCGCGCAGCTCAAGATCGCGCTCTTCGCGGCGCTCACGCGCTTGCGGCAGCTCGCGTGCGACGTGCGCCTCGTCGATCCCACCTACGAGGGACGCTCGTCGAAGATCACACGCGCCGTCGAGATCTGCGTGGAGCTCGCGCAGGAAGGCAATCGCGCGCTGCTCTTCAGCCAGTTCACCCAGTTCCTCGGCAAGCTGCAGCCGGAGCTCGAGGCCGCGGGTCTGCGCGTCGCGTATCTCGCCGGCGACACGCCCACCACGAAGCGGCGCGCCATCGTCGAAGCGTTCCAGCGCGGCGAGTACGACGTCTTTTGCGTATCGCTGCTCGCAGGCGGCACCGGCCTCAACCTCACGAGCGCGAGCTACGTCATCCACACCGATCCGTGGTGGAACCCCGCCGCCGAAGAGCAGGCCACCTCACGCGCGCATCGCATGGGTCAGACCGAGCCGGTCACCGTGTATCGCCTCGTGAGCCGCGGCACGATCGAGGAGGCGGTGCTCGCCATGCACGCGTCGAAGAAGGAGCTCGCGTCCGCGGTCCTCGAGGGCAAGGCGAGCGCGAAGGCGATCACGTCGACCGAGCTCCTCGAGCTGCTTCGCTTCGGCGAGTGACCATCGCGGGTGAGCGCCCGTTCGTCTTCGGGCACCGGGCCCCTCGCCCGGACGCGCGCCCCATAGCAGCGAACATTCCATCGCCCGAACCGCCGGATCAGCGGGAAAATACGCTCCTCCGACCCACCCAGAGTGAACGTGGGTTCGCGCGCGTGCGACGCCGCGCCGTCACGAACGAGGCTACGGAACGGCCAGGTAGATCGTCGGATCGGGAGCGGGGCGACACACCTTGTTGCGACATATGCGCGGCCTGCACTTCAGGCCTGACGTGCTCCAGTCGCTGTTCGGGAACGACGCGCTCGTGCTGCGGATGCACACGCAGTCGCCCGTGATGGACGCGCGGAACGTGGCGCCGGGAGCGAGTCGGCCGTCGAGGAGCATGCGGTTGCTGTTGGCGTCGCAAGGAGCGACGAGGCCTTCGGCGACCTGCACCCGGACCTCGACGCTGCTCGTGGACGTGACGACGACCGGAGCGGCGCTCTCGTTCGCGCGAAGGCCGCTCGCTGCGGTGACCATCGCCCCGGCCAGAAGCACGCCGCTCGCGAGACGAACGATGCGTGGCGCGTGCGGGCTCATGACGACGACACTAGCATCGTGATCTGCGCTCGGCCGCCTGCCACGAGCTGCCTTAAGCAAGCTTAACACCGGCCTGACTACTTGGACTCTTTCGCCTTCGAGCTCGAGGTCGCGTCCGTTTCCATGTCCTTCTTCGCGATGTTCTCTTTCAGCTTCGCGACCACGTGCGGATAACCCTGGTCAGGGTTCGTGAGCATTCGGTTGAACTGCTCGTAGTAGTTCTTCGCGCGGCTCGAGCCCTCCGTGACCATGTCGATCACGTGCCAGCTCTGTCCGCCGGCGACGACGACGTAATCGATCTGGAGCGGAGGGTCGCGCGGCTTGAGCTTGCTCCTCGCTTCCATGCGCACCTTCGAACCCGCGTCCGACTCGCGCTCGCCTTTGTAGTCGATGTCGTAGTCGAGCATGTTGAGCGCATTCTTGCGCTCGGTCTTCATGATCAGCTTCTTCAGGAGGGGCGTTACTTCGGCGCGCTGCGGCGTCGTGAGCGTCGCCCAGTGGTTGGTGCAGCTCGGGTGTGCGGGCGGGCATGGCTGGCCGAACGAGCGCCGTGCAAACTCGTCGTAGTCGACCAAATTGCTCAGCACGGTGTCGACCTGCGCGTCGCGTGCCGGCGACTGCGGCTGTCGAAGCAGCTTGGCGAGCGACTCGTGCTCTCTCTGAATGAACGCGAGGGCGCCCTCGCGCCCCGACGCCATGGCTCCACACGTGAGCACGGCCGCGCCAATCAATCCCGAGTGGAACAGGTTGCGAATCCTCATGAGGGCTCCTGCGCCGCAGCGTCTTACGCCGTTGCTGCAGCAGGCATGCCGGGCGCGTCGCGAGCGCCCCGAGGATGAGCCTCGTCTACCAGCGGTGATAGGCGGGATGGTCCGGCTTCACCGCGACGAACGTGCCCTTGCCGACGGCGGTGACCTTGCCGCCCGCCGTCATCGTCGCTTCGATGGTGGCGCGATCGTCGCTCGACGACACGACGTGAGCATCGACGTGAACGAGACCGAGCGGCGTGGGTCGCTTGAGAGCCACCTCGAACACGGCGGTCACGCAACATGGCGCGTGATCGAGGCCGTTCTTCTTCATGAGATGGAAGATGGTCGTCCAGTTCATGTGGCAGTCGAGGACGGTGCCGATGATGCCGCCGTTGAGGACGTTCTCGAACGCCTCGTGATGGCGCTCGGGCGTGAAGTCGCAGACGACGTGCGCGTCCGCGGAGTCCTCGGTCGCGAAGCTGCGGATGCGCAGGCCCTTGTCGTTCGCGGGCCCGCAGCCGAAGCAGCGGCCTTTCGGCGCGTAGATCTCTTGCAGCGACATGGTCGTGGAGAGCGTCATGACGATTTCCTACGCTACTCGGCCTTCAGCGACCAGTGCCCCTTCGCGTCGTAGCGCACGATCCGGACGCCGCCGCACGGCAGCTCCACCGATTGCAGCGGCGCACCCGCCACCATCTGCAACGTGTGATGCCCGCACGGCACCATGACCTGCAGCGGCGTCTTGCCCACCTTCTTCCCATCGACGAAGACATCGCGGTCAGGCGGTGCGCCGTCGGTACGAAGCGACGTCTCGAGCTGAAGCTCCTCGTCAACCGCCGCGTCCGCTTCCGTCGTCACCAACGCCGTCGGCATCACGGTCGCCGCGCTCTTCGCCGTCGCCGTGGCCGTGGCGGCTCTCTCTTCTCCCGCCACCCGACGCGGCGTGTCCGGACCAGACGTCGCGACGAACGCGATCATCACCGCCGCGAGCGCCAAGAGCGGCGGCCCGACCACCGCCGCGAGCAACAACGACCTTCGAGCGGGCGCGCTCCCATCTACCGCAGCGTGCCGGCTCGTCGCCGTCACGAGTCGCGGCATGTCCACCATCCGCGAGAGGGGGTCGTACATCAACGGCCGCTCGCGAGGACCCAGCGCCGCGGGCGCCGGCGGCATCGCCGACAGGCTACCGCTGCGCAGGAAGCCGATCACCGAGCCATCAGGATCCTTCGGCGGCACGTCGGTGAAGCCAGGACCGGGCTCGGTCGCGCTGAACGCGCCGGGCGCGGCCGAAGCCGCGAAGACGCGCGCGCTCGAAGCGTCGGCGAGGCTGCCTTGCCGCAAGCGCGCCGGCGGTGCGATCGGCTCCGGTGATGCCGCTCGCCACGACGCCTGCAGCGCGGCGACGTCGGGATACGAGGCCGCGAGCGCGCCACCGATCGCCGCGCGCGTTCCTGCCGGCACGTTGCTCTCGGCCACCTCCGATACCAGCGTGTAGAGTGCACGCAACAGACGCGCCACGTCCGCCGCGACGCCCGCTTGCGTCCGCGGTGACAGCGCATGCAGGTCGAGCAACGCGACGTCACCGTTCGCGAACACGAGGATGTCCTCGTCCTCGAGGCCGCCCAGGACGAAGCCGAGCGCGTGGATCGACGCCGTGATGCGCGCGAGCGCATCGCCGAGGGTCATCACGCGCGCGAGCGGCAGCCGCGCATCCGGCGCCGTCGAGCGCGCGCGCGCGCGCAGCGTCGCGACCGACTCGGCCTCCGGCGGATCGAGCACGAGATACGGGATGCCGTCCCGCGTCCTTCCGTCATCGCGCACGACGAGACGCGAGCCGATGGTGTTGGTGACGCTCGCTTCACGCGCGAACATCTCTGCCGTCGCTTGCACGTCACGCGACACGGGCATCTTCAGCCATGCCGTCGAGCCGTTACGATGCGTCGCGACGTGGATGGTGGCCGTCGCCGATCGTCTCACCAGCGCATCGAGCCTATAGCGCCCGTCGAGCAATGCCTGCCCGTGCGAGGTCATGAGGGCATCGGCGATCGACGGCTGGCGTTCACGCATGAGACGAAAGGGGCCGCTCGGCGTTCGGCGCTGGCGGCCCCCTCCTCATGTTAGCCGCGGCCGGCAGTCTTCTGCCAGGTGGGCCGCTCGCTGACCTTGTTCCACCACGCGCTGACGTGCGGGAACTTCGCGAACGTCTCCTTCACCGGAGTGCCCATCGCGTACTCGACGTACGGCATGAAGCAGACGTCGGCGAGCGTGAGCTCTGCGCCCGCGAGGAACGGGCTCTTCGCGAGCCGCGCTTCCATGACACCGAGCGCGGTCTCGAGGCCCTTGCCCGCGGTCTCGAGCACGGCCGCGTCCTGCGCGCGGCCGAACGTGTGGTGATAGATGAACTTCATCACGTGCGGCGAGAAGTTGGAGGTCTCGACGCTGATCCACTCCTCCATGACGGCACGGGTCTTCAGGTCCTTCGGCACGAGCTTGCCGCCGGCCTTCTCGTCGATGTAGCGGGCGATCGCGCGCGACTCGTAGATCGCGAAGCCGTCGTCGTCGATGGCGGGGATCTGGCCGAAGGGCTGGCGCGAGAGGTGCGGCTGCTGCTTGTGCTCGCCTTTGGCGAAGTCGACCGTGGTCAGCTCGTAGGCCGTGTCGTTCTCGGCGCAGGTCATGAGCACCTTGCGCGTGCACGTGCTCGCCGGGTGTCCGAAGATCTTCAACATCGTCGTTCTCCTTTGGGTAGGGGGCGAGCAGGGTAGCGTAGACTGCGCGTTCTCGCATGCGAGACATCCGCAGGTTGCTCGGCTTCGTGAGGCCCTATTGGCGACTCGCCGTCCTCGCGCTCGTGATGCTGACCGCGCTCGTCGCGATGGACCTCGCGATCCCGCGTCTGATCCAGCGCATCATCGACGAAGGCATCGCGAAGCGCGACCGCACGGTGGTGATCCAGACCGCGCTCGCCATGCTCGGCATCTCGGCGGTGAGCACGGTCATCGCCATCGCCAACAACGTGTACTCGGTACGCGTCGGCGAGAGCGTGGCGCGCGACCTGCGCGAGAAGTTGTTCCTCGAGATCCAGCGCTACTCGTTCGGCAACCTCGATCGCCAGAAGACCGGGCAGCTCCTCGTGCGGCTCACGAGCGACGTCAGCGCGGTGAAATCCCTCACGCAAATCTCGTTGCGCATCGGGACTCGCGCGCCGCTCCTCATGCTGGGCAGCCTCGTGCTGATGATTGCGACCAGCCGGCGTCTCGCGCTCACGCTGCTGCCGCTGCTCGTCCTCACCGCGATCTTGATCGTGTTCTTCGTGGTGCGGATGGAGCCGTTGTTCCGGCTCGTCCAGCAGAAGCTCGACGTCGTCAACAACGTGCTCCAGGAGAACATCGCGGGCGCGCGTCTCGTGAAGGCCCTGGTCCGCGCGGACTACGAGGACGGGCGCTTCGAGACCGCGAACGAGCAGATGACCGTGCGCTCCATCAAGGTGATGCGGATCATGTCGATGATGCAGCCGGCGCTGACGATGTGCATCAACCTCGGCGTCGTGATCGTGATTGCCGTCGGCGGAGCGCAATCGATCCACGGTGACCTGTCGATGGGTCAGATCGTGGCGTTCACGAACTATCTCCTGACCACGATGACGCCGCTCGTCATGATGACGATGCTCTCCAACACGTGGGCGGCGGGCCTCGCCTCGTTGCGCCGCATGGAGGAGATCCTCGAGAGCGTCCCCGACGTCGTCGACGCGAGCGATGCCGTGCCGCTGCCGGGCTCGGCGCCTGCCGAGGTGGCCTTCGACGACGTCTCGTTCAAGTACGCGGGCGACCGCAGCGAGATGGTGCTCTGCGACATCACCTTCGACGCCGCGCCGGGAAAGACCATCGCCATTCTCGGCTCGACGGGCGCGGGCAAGTCGACCCTCGTGAACCTCATTCCTCGCTTCTACGACGTGACCTCGGGTCGTCTTCGCGTCGGCGGAAGAGACGTTCGCGAGGTCACGCAGGACTCGCTCGTCGCGCACGTGGGGCTCGTGCCGCAGGAGTCGGTACTGTTCTCCGGCACCGTTCGAGACAACATCCGTTACGGGCGCCCCGACGCGAGTCACGACGACGTCGTGCGCGCCGCCACCATCGCGCAGGCGCACGACTTCATCGTCGCGATGAAGGAGGGCTACGACAGCCGCGTCGAGCAGCGCGGCGCGAACCTGTCGGGCGGCCAGAAGCAGCGCATCGCCATCGCGCGTGCGCTGCTCGTCGAGCCGAAGATCCTGATCCTCGACGACAGCACGAGCGCCGTCGACGTCGAGACCGAGACCAGGATCCAAGCGGGTCTCGCCGAGACCGCGACGCGTCACGAGCGAACGACGTTCGTGGTCGCGCAGCGCATCAGCACAGTGCTCGAGGCCGACACCATCCTCGTGCTCGACAAGGGACGCATCGTCGCCGAAGGCACACACCGCGAGCTGATGACGAAGTCCCCTGTTTACCGGGAGATCTACGACTCGCAGCTCGGCGGCGGCGTCGCGCCGGAAGGCGTCGCGCCGGAAGGCGTCGCGAGCAACGCCGCGCAAGGTGTGGACACGCCATGAACGCTTCGCCCATGCGGCCCGGCGGGCCCGGGGGGCCTGGCGGTCCCGGCGGCTTCGGGAACGTCGCGCGCGCGAAGGACCCGCGCGGCACGCTCGCGCGTCTCGCGTCGTACTTCACGGACTTCCGTACGCAGCTCTACGTGGTCGGCGCGTGCATCGTCGTCTACACGCTGCTCGGCCTCGTCGGGCCGTACCTCATGGGCGTCGCGCTCGATCGCTACATCGCGAAGGGCGATGCCGACGGCCTCACGCGCATCGCGCTGCTCATGGTGGCGGCGTTCCTCGCGAACAACGCCTTCCAGGCGGTCTCGAGCTGGCTCATGGCGGGCATCTCGCAGCGAGCGCTGAAGAGGCTGCGTCGCGAGCTCTTCCAGCACCTCCAGACGCTGCCGATGGAGTTCTTCGAGCGGCGCTCGTCCGGCGAGCTGATGAGCCGTCTCACCAACGACATCGACGCCGTCAATCAGGCCGTCGCGCAGAACATCACGTCGCTACTGGCCAGCGTGCTCACGATGATTGGCATTCTCATTGCCATGTTCGTGCTCGACGTATGGTTGGCATTGGCGTCGCTGCTCGTCGTCCCGATCATGTTGTGGTTCACGCGCTGGGTCGCGGTCTTCACGCGCAAAGGCTTCAAGGACCTGCAAAAGAACCTCGGGCAGCTCAACGGCGTGATGGAGGAGGCGATCGGCGGCCAGAAGATCGTCACCGTCTTTCGCCGTAACGAGTCGGTGATCAAGGCATTCCGCGCCGAGAACGAAAAGGTCTATCGGGCAGGCATCTATGCCAATACGTATGCCCTCTTGCTCATGCCGCTCACGACGGTATTGGGCAATCTGTTCGTCATCGTCCTCGCCGGTCTGGGCGGATGGCTGGCGCTGGA
Source organism: Myxococcales bacterium (assembly GCA_034666145.1). Taxonomy (GTDB): domain Bacteria; phylum Myxococcota_A; class Polyangia; order Polyangiales; family Polyangiaceae; genus Labilithrix. The sequence goes on from JAXDMI010001104.1 coordinate 16,909, forward strand.
GGGCCTCGTGAGCGTCGGCCTCATCGCGACGTTCATCAACTACGGCCAGAACTTCGTGCAGCCGCTCCGCCAGCTGTCGAACCTCTACAACACGCTGCAGGCGGCGCTCGCCGGCGCGGAGCGTGTCTTCGAGATCCTCGACACGCCGTCCGAGGCCGACGACGCGGGCGAGCGTTCGCCGCGCGCGCTGACTGCGGTGCGCGGCGACGTGCGCTTCGATCACGTCACGTTCGGCTACCGCCCCGGAACCACCGTCATCGCGGACATGTCGCTCGAGGCAAAGCCCGGGCAGATGGTGGCTCTCGTCGGACCCACCGGGGCAGGGAAGACCACCATCATCAACCTGCTCACCCGCTTCTACGAGATCGAGCGCGGCACCATCGCCATCGACGGCACCGACATCCGCGATCTGAAGAAGAGCGAGCTTCGGCGCAAGCTGGGCCTCGTGCTCCAGGACACGTACTTGTTCGGCGACACGGTGATGGAGAACATCCGGTACGGACGGCTCGACGCCACGGACGACGAGGTCGTGAACGCCGCGAAGATGGCCGATGCCGATCACTTCATCCGCCAGCTCCCGAACGGCTACAAAACCGTGCTCTCGGAGCGGGCCGGCAATCTGAGCCAGGGCCAGCGCCAGCTCCTCGCCATCGCGCGCACGCTGCTCGCCGAGCCGGCCATCCTGATCCTCGACGAGGCGACGAGCAGCGTCGACACGCGCACCGAGGCGCGCATCCAGAAGTCACTCCTGCGGCTGATGGAGGGGCGAACGAGCTTCGTCATTGCCCATCGCCTCAGCACGATCCGCGATGCCGATCAGGTGCTCGTGATCGACGCCGGTCGCATCGTCGAGCGCGGCACGCATCAGGAGCTGCTCGATCGCCATGGCTTCTACCATCAGCTCTACACGAGCCAGTTCAAGGGCCAGGAGCTGTGACGCCGGCCTACGAGCGGAAGAGCGGTGACGAGAGATAGCGATCGCCGCGATCGCAGATGATGCACACGAGGGAGCCGTCTTTTCCGGCCTCCGCGAGCTCACGACAGATCGTGCGAGCGGCCCACACCGCGCCGCCCGAGCTCGTGCCGCAGAACAGACCTTCGTGGCGGGCGAGCGAGCGCGTGGTGGTCTCGGCGTCGCTCTGGGCGACGTCGACGATGCGATCGACGCGATCGGCCTCGTAGATCTTCGGCAGATACGCGGCCGACCAGCGGCGGATGCCCGGGATGCTCGAGCCCTCGGTGGGCTGGCATCCGACGATGGTGACCTCCTTGTTTTGCTCCTTGAGGAAGCGCGAGACCCCCATGATGGTGCCGGTCGTGCCCATCGCGCTGACGAAATGCGTGATGCCCTGCGCGGAGTCCTTCCAGATCTCGGGGCCGGTCGTCTCGTAGTGCGCGCGCCAGTTGTCCGGGTTCGAGAACTGGTCGAGCATGAGATAGCCTCCGCCCGCCACCTTCTCGCGGGCGAGATCGATCGCGCCCTCGATGCTCCTTGCGGACGGCGTGAGGATCACCTCGGCGCCGAACGCCCGCATCACGTCCACGCGCTCCGCCGTCGCGCTCTCGGACATGATCAGCTCGATCGGGTAGCCACGTGCCGCAGCGATCATGGCGAGGGCGATGCCGGTGTTGCCGCTGGTCGGCTCGACGAGACGCATGCCGGGCCGCAGCGTCCCGCGCTCCTCGGCGCGCAGGATCATCGAGCGCGCGGGTCGGTCCTTCACGCTTCCGGCAGGGTTATTTCCCTCGAGCTTCGCAAAAAGACGGATCCCGGGGCGCGTCACGCCGGTCGCCAGCTCGATCATCGGCGTGTTGCCGACCACCTCGACGAGCTTCATGCGCTCATCGTAGCTCGTCACGGTAGAATGCAAGGATGCGAAGCCAGCCGAAACGCTTTCGGGAGCTGGAAGAGGCCATCGACGGCGTCCATGCCAGCTATGAGGGCAAGCTCGAGATCGACAACCTCGAGAGCTCGGCCCTCCCCAACAAGCGCGCGGTGGTCGAGGCCTTCGAGCGCCTGAAGCATGCACTCTTCATGGGGTTCTACAGCACGCGGTCACTGACGAAGGAGAACCTCCGGCACGGCCTCGCCGAGCATCTCTACGCGGCGTATTGCGTGCTGGTCGAGCAGATCGATCGTGCCCTCACCTACGATCACTGGATGGGGCGCACCGATCGCGTGCTGCCCGGGGGCTCCGGCGAAGGTGTCGTGCTGTCCCTCTTCAAGGACATCCCGGAGATCCGTCGCCTCATCAACGCCGACGTGAAGGCGGCGTACGAAGGCGACCCTGCGGCGAAGAACGTCGAGGAGATCGTCTTCTCGTATCCGTCGTTCGAGGCCATCGTCGCGTACCGGGTCGCGAACCGGCTCTATCGCGCGGGCGTCCCGATGATCCCGCGCATCATCACGGAGCACGCGCACTCACGCACCGGCGTCGACATCAACCCGGGCGCCACCATCGGCGAGCGGTTCTTCATCGATCACGGCACCGGCGTCGTCATCGGCGAGACCACGGTCATCGGCAACGACGTGAAGATCTACCAGGGCGTCACGCTCGGCGCGCTCAGCGTCGCCAACCGCGACGAGGGCGGCAAGCGCCATCCCACGCTCGAAGACGACGTCACCATCTACGCCGGCGCCACCATCCTCGGCGGCAACACCGTCATCGGTGCCGGCTCGGTGATCGGCGGCAACGTGTGGCTCACGAAGTCGGTCCCCGCAGGCTCGCGCGTTTTCGGAAAAGCGCGCGAGCCCGAGGACGAGTAGCGCACGCGGCCCCTTCAGCGCGCGGTCACGGCGCGTCGGGCATGGTGATGACGATCACCTGATGCGGAGCGAGGTCGGCCTTGCGTCGCTCTTCGTCCCAGCGCGCTTCATCGGCGCGTTGGCGAACGGCTGCCTCGAAGCGCGCCTCGCGTACCGCGTCCACCTTCGTGGCGGCGCGGAGCGCCTGGGCCATTCTTTCCGGCTGGACGAACTCGTTGAAGCGGCTGATCTCGGAGCGGCCATCCGCTCCGAGGATGATGACGGTGGGATCGCCGACCACCTTGAAGCGCTCCGCGTTCTCTCTCGTGTTGGGATTCTCGTCGTCGGTCGCGTCGACGTGGATCGCGACGAGCTCTCGTCCCAACAAGAGTCGGATCTGCGGGTCGCTCCAGGTCTGGTGCTCGAGCTCCTTGGCGGCGCAGTCCCACGTCGCGCCGAAGTAGACGACGACCGGCTTGTTCTCCGCCTTGGCTCGCGCAAGACCCGCCGCGACGTCGCTCTCCCACGTGAACGGGACGTCGACGAACGACTTCTTGCAGCCCAGTGCTCCTGCGCCCGCCGTGGCGACGAGGAGCGCGGCGACAGGCACGACGAGGAACGCGAAGGCCGAGCTCTCGTGCCCCATGTCGCCCTTACCGACGAGCGCGGCCGTTTGTTCCCGCTCTTCTCGTCCTGTCGCGTTGTCGCGCGCGTCAGAGTACTTCGGTGCCGGTCGCACGCGCATGGACGACGCGGCGCGGCTTGCTTCCGATGTTGGAGATATCGGGCATGGTCAGCTCGGGCACCCCGTTCTCGCCGCGGCGAGCGCCGAAGGGCGCATCTTCCCCGTTCGGCAGCTTCATGTCGGAGCGAACCTCGATGTGCATGTTCAGGCCCGTCGCGCCGCGCGGAACGCGGATCTTCTTCCCGCGGAGGCTCTCGAGGGCGATGCGTCCCGCGTCCGCCCAACCGGGCCCACCTTCGGAGTCGACGAGATCGATCGCGGACACCACGCCGTCTTCCCCGGTGCGAATGACGAACATTGCGCGACCGCGCAGCGGCGCGATGCTCGACGTCGTCGCGCCCTCCAGCGCCTTGATGGCCGGGCCTTCCGGACCGAGGCCGAGCTCCCGATCGCGAGCGAGGCCCGTGCCGCGCATGGCGCGCGCCGCGGGATGATCCGCCCCGGCGGGCGCCTTCTCCTCGCGGCGCGGCAGG
>JAXDMI010001105.1:0-5621 GCA_034666145.1 Myxococcales bacterium
TCTCCATCGCACCCGCGTGCGTCTCTCGCCGGAGGGTCGGCCGCTCGCGTTCGCGTCGCCGCACAACCTCACCGCGACGCCGCTCGGCGACGATCACGCGCTCGTGGTGCGCGGCTCGCACGCGGCCTATGCCACCTTCGCGTTCGGTCAGGAGCAGAGCGTGACCGCGCTCGATCTCGCCGGCGAGGGCGCGCAGAACGTCACGAAGAAGCTGCACGACCGCCTGATGGCGGCGGTCACGAACTGGCAGCTCACGGGGAGCGGCGAGGGCATCGGCCGTGTCGACGTGACGCTCGAGCAGCCTGCGCAGCGCGTCGGTCTCGCCGTGACCGACACGACGCTCGACATCGCGCTCGCCGACGACGACCGCGCGCTGCGTGCGACACGCTCGGCGCGCCTCGACCTCGACAAGAGCGAGCTCATGCCCGCCGCAGCGCCGGGCGTGCGCGTCGAGAGCCGGCGCCATCTCGCGAAGCCCCTCGTGTTCTGGGCGGTCGATACCGTGCGCGCGGTGCCGTGGATCGGTCCGGCGCCGATCGCGTGGCTCGAGGAGAAGACGTTCGCGCTCCGCGACACGATGAAGCAAACCGCGTTCAGGGTGACCGCAGGAGGCGAGGCGCTCGCGCGCGAGCCCGACGCCCCGCCGCCCGCGACGGTGCTCGATGCGTCGCAGGCCGCTGCCGATCTCGGGCACTGGCCGCCTTCGCCGGTGCACTCGATGTGGAAGACACCCGAGCCCGGAGAAGGGGAGTGGACGCCGCCCACGCAGCCCTGGGTGAAGCACCTCCCGACGCCCGCCGGCGGCGATGCGCCTCCCTCGATGTTCTATCGGACGTTCGTGCGTCCCGACGAAGAGCGCCCCTATGCGAAGGTGGTGTTGCTCGCGATGGACATGCGCCAGCTCGATCTCGAGATGGAGGCAGGCAACGAAGATCCGAAGCCGCTCACCGGACCGCCTGGTGCGGGGCGAATCCCGCGCGATCCGGCGGTCTATACGAAGATCGCCGCCGCGTTCAACGGCGGCTTCAAGACCGAGCACGGCGCCTACGGCATGATGCTGAAGAAGCGCGTGCTGCTTCCGCCGCAGCCCGGCATCGCCACCGTCATCATCACGAAGGATGGTCGCTACGGCCTCGGGTCATGGGGCACGAACAAGGACATCGGCGGCATCCAGGACGTCGAGGCGAGCGACATCGTCTCGTTCCGCCAGAACCTCGATCCGCTCGTGGACAACGACAAGGTCAACCCGAGCGGCCGCGCGCAGTGGGGCTTCACGCTGCCGGGCACGACGATGCAGACGGAGCGGTCCGGGTTGTGCGTCACGAACGCGGGCCATCTCCTCTACGCCTGGGGTGACGACGTCAGCGCGACGACGCTCGGCAAGGCGATGAAGATGGCGTCGTGCGTCTACGGCATGCACCTCGACATGAACCCGCACCACACGGGGTTCATCTTCACGAACATCAGCGAGCTCAAGGGCCGCAACTACAAGTCGGAGCTCCTCGACAAGCAGATGGAGATCGATACGGCGCGCTACATCGAATACGCGCCGAAGGACTTCTTCTACATGACGCTCCACGATCCGACGCCGCCGTCGCTCGAGGGCGACAAGAGCGACAAGAGCGACAAGAGCGACAAGGCGGAAAAAACTGCCTGGGAGCCCGATCCGGGAGTCCAGCCGGCGCCCGCGTGGATGGCGGGGCTCTGGCATGCGACGGCGGCGAGCGGCGTCGACGTTCTCGAGATCGAGCCGTCGCGCGCGAGCTTCAGGGTGCGCGCCGGGACCGGCGAGCCGGACGCGAAGACCGGAGCGACGCGTGCGCACGAGCTCGCGGACGACGACGCTCATCGCGTGCTCTTCGCGCTCACGCTCGGAGTCTCGGACGCCAAGCGTCTGCGCGGCCTCGCCACGGACGGGCGCGTCGCGCTGCCGATGAGCGGCGTGGAGCACTCGGCGGCGCTGGTGGCGTCGGAGGACGGGCAGCTCACCATCGCCAGCCCGCGCGAGCTCGCATCGGTGCCTGCGCACGTCGACGCCGTGGAGCTGCCGCTCCTCATCGACGACGGCAAGGTGCTCGCGGTCTCGCATGGCGGCTCCCGCGCGCGCGCCGCGCTGGGCTTGACGGCGGCGGGTCGCGTGTATGTTGCACGCATCATGTCGACGGCCAGCGGCGCCGGCGTGGAGATGATGGCGGAGACGCTGAAGCGTGCAGGTTGCACGCGCGCCGTTCTCCTCGACCGCGGCGCGGGCGTGCACGGCTCGATCTTCCGTGCGGGCACGGCGACGCCGCCGCGCTCCCGCTACGAGGAGACGACCCTCTACGCGATGGGCAAGCCGCTGCTCCCGCGCGGCTTCCGCTTCGAGTCGCTGCATCCGGTCGAGCCGCCGGCGCCGAAGAAGAAGTAGCGCATCGCCGTCGAAGGACGATTCGGGTCCTAATCGTGGCGCGGCCGAGTGATCTCGCCGTGTTGCCGACGATTCGGGTCCTGACCGTGGCCGCAGCGGCTGATCTCGCCGTGTCGCGAACGATTCGGGTCCTGATCGTGGCCGCGGGCGGCGTGATCTCGCCGTGTTGCGAACGATTCGGGTCCTGACCGTGGCCACGGCGGCGTGATCTCGCCGCGTTGCCGACGATTCGGGTCCTAATCGTGGCCGCGGCGGCGTGATCTCGCCGTGTTGCGGACGATTCGGGTCCTAATCGTCGCGTCGCGTCGCGTGCCCTTCAGGGCGCGGTCGGCGGATCGGCAGACGGCGACGGCGACGGCGTGCTCGGCGTCGTGACGCCCGGCGCCGCCGGCATCGTCGGGACGCTCGGAGTCTCGGTCGTCGTGGTCGTGGTGGTGGTCGTGGTGGTCGTGGACGGCGCGTCGCCGGTCGGGCTCGCGTCCGTCGTCGTGGTCGGCGTCGGGTGACCGTCGTCGTGGACGTCGCTCGTGCCTTCATCGGCATCGAGGCCGGGCGCGTTGTAGCGAGGCGCCTCGCCGGGCTTCGAGTAGTCGATCCAGAACGCGCTCGTGTCGCGCACGTCCATGTGAACGAACACGCTGTTCGGGTAGAAGCCGCAGCCGACGTTCTTCAGCGTGCGACAGAAATCGCGCAGCGCCTCGTTCGGCACGCCGGCCACGCGGAAGTCGACCGCCTTGCCGTGCATGTGATTCGAGTGCGGATTGAACTGCGTCGGCGTGAACGGACGGAAGCCGCTCACGACCTCGATCTTCCGGCTGCCGAAGTGGTTCGAGACCACCGAAAGAAGCGACACGAGCCGGGGCTCGATCGGGTGCGCCATGCCGTTCGGCGAGCGCATCATCTTCTCGAACGTCTTCAGCGCGACGGGCGAGATGCGACCGCGCTTGTCGCCGACGTGGATGTCGTACTGCTCGGTGGTGGCGATGCGATGCACGTGGATGACGCCGGGCGTCTTCGCCTTCATCGCGAACGTGGTGGTCTCGCGGCCGTTGGTCTTGCCGACCTTCGCGACCTTCTCGCCCTTCTTCAGCCCGGAGCCCGTGTCGCTCTTGTCGCTCTTGTCGCTCTTGTCGGTCGGGTGCCGCTCGGCGGCAGCGTTGGCGGCGCGGTCTTCGGCGGTGGGCTTCGGCGCTTCGTGCGACTTGGCCTTGGTGGTCGCCTCGCTCTTGTCCTTCACGCCGGGGATCGTGAGGACCTCACCGACGCGGAGATGCTTGACGTCTTTGAGGTGATTGGCCTCGATGATCGCCTTCGCGGTCACGTGGTACCGATTCGCGATCGCCTCGATGGTGTGTCCGCGCCCGATGGTGTGCTGGACGTCCGCCGTAGCGACGGACGGCAGTGCGATGACAGCACCGAGAACAGCGACCGCAGCGAAGGCTCGGATCCCCATGTAGTGTGCGTGCTAACGCGATCCGGGGCGGGCGAGAAGAGGCATTCTCGAAGCCACCTTTGTGCGTGATTTCAGGGCTATTTCGCGCCGTATCGGTCCCCGGCCGATGGCCGGTCCTGCCGCTCGGCGTCTTTCGCGTCGTAACGCACTCGCGCGCGCTGGACGGCCGCGCGATTCGCCGTCGCCCACTGGGCGAGCGCGCTGATGGGCACGAGCAGCGTGCGCCCGTGCGGCGTGAGCTCGTACTCCACGCGCGGAGGAACGGTGGGGTAGACGGTTCGCGTCACGAGACCGTCGCGCTCGAGGGCCTTCAGCGTGAGCGTGAGCATCCGCTGCGAGATGCCTTCGATGGAGCGGCGGAGCTCGTTGAAGCGGACGCGCCGGTCGCCGAGCGTCCCGACGACGAGGACACTCCATTTGTCGCCGACGCGGTTCAGGACATCGCGCACGGCGATGCATGACTCTGCCGCGTGGGGAACCTGCTTGTGCCTGGGTGACATGAAGGTGCCTCCTTGCGGCGGTTTTCTAGGTGACGAAGATAGCCCTGGTTACGTCCAGTAACCAAGCTCATGGGTACTACGCGTAACCGGAGCTCCGAAAACCAGGCAGTGACGAGGGAGTGACCGATGGCGAACGTAACCAGCGTGGAGGCCGTGACGGCAAAGACGACGTGGAAGACCTGGGCGGGCCGCGTGCTCAGCGCGCTTCCCGTGCCGCTGATGGTGTTCAGCGCGTCGATGAAGCTCACCCATGGTCCGCAGGTCATCGAGGGTTGGGTCGGCAAGGCCGGCTACCCGCTCGGCGCGTTGACGCCGATCGGAATCGTCGAGCTCGCGTGCGTGCTCCTCTACGTCATCCCGCGCACGTCGGTGCTCGGCGCCTTGCTCCTCACCGCTTATCTCGGGGGAGCGGTCGCGACGCACGTGCGCGTGGGCGAGCCGTTCGTCCTCCCGATCATCGTCGGAGTGATTGCGTGGGCCGGGCTCTACCTGCGCGACGCGCGCCTGCATGCGCTCCTGCCGCTGAGGGCGTCACCCGAGCGCTAGAGCTCTGTTCTTGCCGTCACTTCGATAACCGCGCGCCGCCACGCGTGCCTACGCGTAGGGGAATCGGCGCCATGCGGAGCCAGAGCGAAAAGAATCGACCGGACGACCCACCGACTTTTTGACGGGCGCATGCACGGGCTGCAACACTTTGTAGCGAAATGCTCGGAGAAGGTAAAAACCTGGTCGGAGTCGATATCGGCGCGAGTGCCATCAAGGTGGTGCAGCTGAAAGAGGCTCGAAAAAAGCTCCAGGTGGTCCGGTACGGGTTCGCCCCGCTGCCACCTCAATCGATCATCGACGGTCACGTCATGAACTCCGGCGCCGTCGTCGAGAGCCTCATGAAGATCTTCCATGATTCGAAGATCACGCAGAAGGACGTGGCCATCGGCGTTTACGGCCAGTCCGTGATCGTCCGAAAGATCACCGTCCCGATGATGACCAACGACGAGCTGGAAGAGCAGATCGGCTGGGAGGCCGAGCAGCACATCCCGTTCGACATCAAGGTCATGGCGATCGACTACGAGGTCCTCCGCCGCCGGCCCGATGCCGGGCAGATGGATCTCCTCCTCGTCGCCGCCAAGAAAGACGAGATCAACGACTACGCGGCCATCGTCCGCGAGGCCAAGTTGAAGCCCGTCATCGTCGACATCAACGCCTTCACGATCCAGAACATCTTCGAGTACCAGCACGGCCTGCCCGAGGACGGCACCATCGC
>JAXDMI010001106.1:0-4378 GCA_034666145.1 Myxococcales bacterium
AAGTGGACCGCGACGCTCAACGTCCCGGACGACCACATCATCGGCTACGAGAAGATCGAAGACCCCGACGAGGAGACCGGCAAGTTCGTCGAGAAGGGGTGGCGCACGTTCTACCTCTATCAACGCGCGGAAGTGACCGGTGAGTACATCACCGACGCCGCGCGCGCAGTGAACACGCAGAGCGGCATGCCCGAGGTCTACGTCGCGATCACGTTCAACCCCACCGGCGCCGACCGCTTCGAAGAGGTCACCGGCGCGAACGTCCAGCGTCGCTTCGCGATCATCCTCGACGACGTCATCAACTCCGCGCCGGTCATCAAGTCGAAGATCGGCGGCGGTCACGCGAGCATCACGATGGGCGCCGGCGATCCCGACACCCAGCTGAAGAACGCCGAGAAGCTCGAGATGGTGCTCCGCTCCGGCGCTCTGCCCGCGCCGATCACGCCCTCCAACGAGTCGCTCATCGGCCCGACCCTCGGTCAGGACGCCATCAAGAAGGGCGCCATCGGAGCGCTCGCCGGCTCCGGGCTCGTCCTCCTCTTCATGATTTTCTACTACCGCAAGGCCGGCTTCGTCGCCGACGGCGCGGTGCTCTTCAACCTCCTCATCCAGCTCGCCATCCTCGCATCGTTCAGCGGCACGCTGACGTTGCCCGGCATCGCGGGTCTGGCGCTCACCATCGGTATGGCCGTCGATGCCAACGTGCTCATCAACGAACGCATCCGTGAAGAGCTGCGCGCGGGTCGAACGATCCGCGCCGCGGTCGAGGCTGGCTACGACAAGGCCTTCACGGCCATCGTCGACGGTCACGTCACGATCTTCATCTCCGGTCTCATTCTCGCGCAGTACGGAACGGGCCCTGTGAAGGGCTTCGCAATCACCCTCATCATCGGCATCATCGCCAGCCTCTTCACCGGCGTCTTCTGTACCCGACTGGTCTTCGACTGGTGGGTGCGCGGAGCGAAGGCCAAGCGGCTCAGCGTAGGCGCGGAGTTCTGAGATGGAGCTCTTCAAGCCGGGCAAGACCTATGACTTCATGCGCGTCCGGAGGTACTGGATCGCGCTCAGCGTCCTCCTCGCCCTCGGATCGCTGATCCTCCTCTTCTTCCCTGGACCGAACTACGGCACCGACTTCAAGGGCGGCACCGAGATCGAGGTCGCGTTCACGAAGCCCGTGGACGGCGGCGAGATCCGCTCCGCGGTCACCAAGAGCGGCGCGTTCTCCGAGCCCGACGTCGTGCAGGTCACCGACCCCGCGCATCCGTATCGCTATCTGATCCGCGTCCAGGAGATCAGCACCGTCGACGAGTCGAGCAAGGACGCCCTCAAGAAGGCGCTCTGTCTCGGCGTCGAGGGGGAGAACGCGGGTTGCCCGGCCAACGCGCGCGCCACCGAGATCAAGTTCAGCGCCGGCGGCGACAAGCTGTCGGTCCGCTACGACACCGATCCCGATCTCGAGAAGGTGAAGAGCCAGCTCGGCGCCGTCCCCACCGTGAAGCTGCGCGTCGCCGCGAACAATCCGCAGGTCGTGAACCCGCGCGACCATCGCGTCGAGATCCAGCTCCAGAGCAAGGGCGACCAGCTCCTCGACGTGCTCCGCACCGAGCTCGGCAAGGACCGCGTCCCCGACAGCGCGCTCCGCGTGGAGTGGGTCGGTCCCAAGGCCGGCAAGCAGCTCCGCGACAGCGCACGTAACTCGGTCGCCCTCGCGATCGTGTTCATCATGCTCTACCTCGCGTTCCGCTTCGACCTGCGGTTCGCGCCCGGCGTCGTGCTCGCGTGCGTCCACGACGCGCTCGTCGTGCTCGGGGCGTTCGTCATCTTCCACAAGGAGGTGACGCTCTCGACCATCGCCGCCGTCCTCACCATCGTCGGCTATTCGATGAACGACACCGTCGTCGTCTACGACCGCATTCGAGAGAACCTCGGCAAGCACCGCGGGAAGTCGTTCCGGAACATCATCAACCTGAGCATCTCCGAGACGCTCAGCCGCACCATCCTCACGTCCGGTGCGACGATGCTGTCGGTCCTCGCGTTCTTCATCTGGGGAACGGGCGTCATCAAGGACTTCGCGTTCGCCATGGTCGTCGGCATCATCGCCGGCACCTACTCGAGCATCTACGTGGCCGCCCCGCTCACCGAGTGGATCGACACGAACATGTCGCGCGGCGGCAAGACCGAAGACGTGAAGAAGCGTCTACGGGCCGCCAAGGCCACCTGATCGTGCGCTGATCTTGCCCGCGCGATTCGCCGGCGCGTGCGGCGCGCGGGGCGCGCGCGGCGGAGCGACGGGCAGGCCCGCGCCGTGCAAAGGCCCGGCCGACGAAGATGCTCACCGTCTCTGCCATCTTCCTTGCTGCGGCGGTCGTCGCCGTCACGTTGTTCCGGCGCCTCGGCCTCGGGTCCGTGCTGGGATATCTCGCCGCGGGCGCGGTCATCGGGCCGTCGGGTCTCGGGCTGATTCACGCCGTCGACGAGACGCTGCAGATCGCCGAGCTCGGCATCGTGCTCCTGCTGTTCGTCATCGGCCTCGAGCTCCAGCCGAGCCGCTTGTGGAAGATGCGCAGCGCGGTCTTCGGCTTGGGCACGGCGCAGGTGGTGTCCGCGACCGTCGTTCTCGGTCTGATCGCGATGGCCTTCGGCGTGAGCGCCCGCGCGGCGATCGCCATCGGTCTCGGTCTGGCGATGTCTTCGACCGCCATCGCGACGCAGATCCTCACGGAAAAACACGAGCTCAACGTGCCGCATGGCCAGGCCGCGCTCGGCATCCTGCTCTTCCAGGACCTGGCCGCCATCCCGGCGCTGGCGCTCATTCCGCTGCTGGGGAGCTCCGAGACGCAGCACCCGCGATCTCCGCTCGTGCAGATCGCGATCGTGATCGGCGTGATCGCGGCGCTCGTTGCCGGTGGCCGGCTCCTCCTCCGACCAACGTTCCGTTTCGTCTCGCAGGCGCGCAGTCAGGAGCTCTCGACGGCGCTGGCACTCCTGGTGGTGCTCGGGACGGCGATGATCGTCCACTCTGTCGGTTTGTCGATGGCGCTCGGCGCGTTCCTCGCCGGCGTGCTGCTCGCCAACTCGGAGTACCGGCACGAGCTGGAGGCGAACCTCGAGCCCTTCAAGGGGCTGCTTCTGGGCTTGTTCTTCATCGCCGTGGGGATGTCGGCAAACCTCTCGGTGCTCGTCTCGCGTCCGCTCACCGTCGTGGGCCTCGCGGTGGGGTTCGTCCTGATCAAGCTCGGGCTGCTCCTCTTCTTGGGACGGCGATTCCGACTGCCGGTTCGCGGCGCGGCGAGCCTCGGCGTCGCGGTGTCCCAGGGCGGCGAGTTCGCGTTCGTCATCTTCACCGTCGCAGCGTCGGCGCACGTCATGGAACGCGAGACCGTCGAGCTCCTCGTGGTCGTCGTGACGTTGTCGATGATGGCCACGCCGTTCCTGTTCATCCTTCGTGACGCCGACACGAAGCGGCTCGATGCGCGCAGCGGCAAGCGGGAGTTCGACGAGATCAAGGACGAAGGCAGCTCCGTCATCATTGCCGGCTACGGGCGGTTCGGTCAGGTGGTCGGGCGTGTGCTCCGGCTCAAGAAGATCCGCTTCACGGCGCTCGACGCGAGCGCGACCCACGTGGACTTCCTTCGCAGGTTCGGCAACCGCATCTATTACGGGGATGCGTCGCGCGTCGAGCTCCTGCGCGCGGCGCACGCCGAGCAGGCGAGCGTGTTCGTCCTGGCGATCGACGATTTCGAGGAGTCGATGCGCACGCTGCGGACCGTCCAGGGCAGCTTCCCGCACCTGCGCGTCATCGCCCGCGCCCGCAATCGCCAGCACGCGTACGCCCTCTACGGCGCCGGCGTCGAGGTCGTCATCCGCGAGACCTTCTGCGCCAGCGTGGACGCAGCCCGCCTCACGCTCGAGGAGCTCGGGGTCCCGTCCGTGGACGCTCGCCGGACCGTCCGGACGTTCTCCGCCTACGACGACGAGATGGTGAAGAAACACGCGCCCTTGCGGAACGACGAGAAGGCGCTCATCGAGTCCTCGAAGCGCTACGCCGAGGAGCTGGAGCGCATCCTCGAGAACGACGAGCGGTCCGAGAGCTGAGCGACCCTGCCCCGGCCGCGGGCCGCACCATCGAGCTCGACCGTTTGGACGTGCCCCTCGCCAGAACCGTGGTAGGACCGGCGCGTCTTGCAGGTCTCGGGGCTGTCCCGTGGCACGCGTTTCATGGGGGCATCGATGACCACCGCCGCATCTCGCACGCTTCTCGCGCTCGTCGGAATCAGCTCGATGGCCTTCGTGCTGGGCGCCGCCGAGCCCCTCTCGACGGAGCGTCTCGTGCACGGCGTCATCACCTCGGTCGATCCGACCGTCGTGACCATCGCGT
>JAXDMI010001107.1:0-7532 GCA_034666145.1 Myxococcales bacterium
CGCTTCGCGGACCGTCACGCGCATCTGCACTCCGCCGCGCGGTCGCAGCGTGACGAGCGGATCGGGCTCCACGGGAGCGTCGCTCACGAGATCGAAGCGGAGGCGCTTCAGCAGCGAGGCGAGCAACACGTGGCCCTCCATGAGCGCGAAGTGGTTGCCGATGCAGATGCGTGGGCCCGCACCGAACGGCATGTACGCGCAGCGCGGCAGCTGCTTCTCCGCGTCGCCGAGGAAGCGCTCGGGATCGAAGGTGTCGGGCGCGCGAAAGAGATCAGGCCGCCGATGGATGCCGAGCACGTTGATCAGCACGATGTTGTGCTTCTTGATCTCGTGGCGGCCGATGACCACGTCCTCCACCGTGCGGCGCGCGAGGATGTATGCCGGCGGATAGAGACGCAGCGTCTCCTTGAGCACGGCGAGCGTCCAGGGAAGCTGCTTCAGGTCGTCGTACGAAGGCACGCGTCCGAGCGCGTCGACCTCCGCCTCGAGACGTGCGCGCGCCGCGGGGTTCTTCGCGAGCAGATACATCGCCCACGAGAGCGCATTCGCCGTGGTCTCGTGGCCGGCGAGGAACAGCGTCATTGCCTCGTCGCGGATCTGCTGATCGCTCATCGAGCCGCCGTCCTCGTCTTGCGTCGCGAGCAGCATGCTGAGGAGGTCGCCGCGATCGCCGCCCTGCGCGCGTCGCTCGCGGATGATTCGATAGAGGATGGCGTCGAGCTGCGCCACCGCGCGCCGGTTGCGCAGGTTCAGCGGCGTCGGCACGAACGGCGGAATCGGGACGAGCGAGCTCACCTGCGTCATCGCGCAGTGCATCGCCACGGTGACGGCGTTGCCGACCTCGTCGGCGTTCGAACCGACCTCGGCATCGAAGAGCGTCTTGCCGACGATCTCCAGGGTCAGCCCCATGATGCTCTCGGCGACGTCGAGGACGCGGCCGTCCGCGAGCTTTGCCGCGAAGCGCGCGCTGCGCTCCGCCATCGTCGACGCGTACGACGCGATGCGCTTGTGCGCGAACGCCGGCGCGATGAGCCGGCGCTGGCGCGTGTGCATCTCGCGCTCGCTCGTGAGGAGGCCGTTGCCGAGCAGCGGCCGCAAGAAGACGGCGAGGCCGGGCGCCTTCACGAAGGAGGCGTGCTTCACCGCGAGCACCTCGTGCGACATCGAGGGTGCGCCGATCATGACGGCGGGGATGAAACCGATGCGGAGCTTCGCGATGTCCGGCTGCTCGCGCGCGATCCGCAGCTGCATGCCGACGCGGTCCTTGCGGAACGCTTGCAGGTGACCGAGCACGGGGTGGCGCTTGACGGACTCGATGCGCGGGATCGGAAGCAGCGACACGCTGCCTATCATGAGAGCGATCGTTCGAGTCCGCCACTCGCAAACGGAGCTCTTTGCTATGCTGCTGCCCCAATGAGCTCGATCAAGAGGACCCTGATGAAGCAGGGGATGAAGTTGATGACCGATCCGCGCGTCATGAAGATGATGCAGGACGAGCGCGTGATGAAGGCCGTCATGCAGATGATGAACGTGCCCGGCAAGGTGCAGTCGTTCGGCAACGAGCAGATCGAGAAGCTCGCCAAGGCGATGAGCCTGGCCACCGAGGACGAGGTCAAGGACCTCAAGCGCCAGATCCGCCGCCTCGAGGAAGAGGTCTCGCGCCTCGAAAAAGACCGCCGGTCGTCGACCTGAGCCCTCGCGTCGTCGCGTCAGCTCACGCGGCGCGTTTGTCGAGCCACGCGGTGAGCATCGGCCACGTCGAAAGCGGCGCGTCGCGACCCACGAGGAGATCGATGTGGCCGAGCGGGGCCGTGCGGTACGTCTTGTCCTTCGAGCGGCTCCGCTCGTACGCGGGACGCACGCTCGCGGGGGGCGCGAGATCGTCGTTGGCGCCCGACACGACGAGGAGCGGCAGGTCCATCGCCTCGAACCTCTCGACGTAGTCGCGTGACTCGCCGCCGAAGCGCTTCTCCGCGGCCCACTCGAACATGTTGCGGAGCTCGGCGATGCCCGCGCGATCGAACGCGAGGCGGAGGTGCTGCTCGAGGACGTGCGGCTCGAGCGCACCGGCATGCCAGCCGCGCAGCGGCAACGGATAGAACGGGCTGTCCGCGACGCGACGGATGGTGCGCATGAACGCGCCGATGGGATAGAGCGGCAGCGGCATTCCGAAGTGCGGGACGCCGGCGCGACGCATACCCTCGAAGCAGAGCGCGATGGCCTGGAGCGAGAGCGAGCCGCGCGTGAAGTGATAGGGGCTGCCGATCGAGACCACTCCGCCGACCGCGCCGGCAAGAAGGGGCGCCGCTCCGTAGCTGACGAGACCGCCGAGCGAGTGCCCGACGAGGAAGACGGGCCGTTCACCACTATGAAGGCGAACCTCGTCGACGGCGGTGGGCAGGTCCTCGGTGATGTAGTCGTCCACGTGGCGAACGGCGCGCGCACCGAAGTGGCGCGACCGGCCATGGCCGCGGAGATCGAGGTTGAAGACGTCGTACCCGGCGCGGGCGAGGTAGTTGGAGACGCTGCGGGCCGGCAAATGCCACGCGTAGCGATTCTGACCGAACCCGTGGACCAGGAGGACGGGAGCCCGGGTGCCACCTCCGTTGGCGGCGAGGCGCTTGCGCACCATGGCGAGCGGGATCTTTCCGCTCGTCACCACCAGCTCCTTGATGAAGGTCGCGCGGTCGTGCCGGTCGATGGTCTGCTCGAGGGTACGGCCGTAAAGAATCACGTGATCACGCGCGAAACATCCGGGATTTGTCCGAAATGCGTACTGTGAGTGTAGCATCGTTCTCAGCGAGCCGGCCAAAGCCGCGCCGCGTTTATCTTCAAGGGAAGGCGCTTCGAATGTCTCTTCGCACTCTTCGCCCCCGCGCCGCGTGCGTCACGACGAGGACCATGCTCCTGGCTGCGGCGATGGCGCTCTTCGCGCCTGCCGCGCTCGCCCAGGGAACCGCGAAACCCGCCGCGAAACCAGCCACCAAGGCGGACGCGAAGAAGGCCGCCGACGACGCCGACAAGAAGAAGGCCGACGACGCCAAAGCCGCCGACGACGCCGCGGCCGACAAGAAGAAGGCCGACGACGCCAAGGCCGCCGACGACGCGAAGAAGGCCGAGGAGGCCGCGAAGGTCGGTCCCGCCGCCGCCGCCGGTGCAGAGCCGCCTGTGGAAGAGTGGAACATCAAGGACGTCGAGGAGATCCCGAGCAAGCGCTACCTGTTCATCGGCGCGCGCTACCGCGGGAACATCATCCCGAAGTTCATGCTCAACCTCTTCGTCGACGAGGGCGCGACGATCTACTCGAACACGATCGCCGTCGAGCTCGACATGCGCAAGGACGGCTTCTCGCTGATCCCCGCGCTCGGCTACACGGAGTACGGCACGGGGGACATCCTCTTCAAAGAGAAGGGTTCGTCGGACATCCCCGGCAACTACTCCTTCGTGAACAGCAGCATGAAGGCGATCTACGCCACCGCCGACCTCCTCTGGTCGGTGAAGATCTCGAAGAACTTCGACTTCGAGTACGGCGCCGGCTTCGGCCTCGGCGCCATCTTCGGCGATCTCTCCAACAACTGGGTCTACGCCGATCCGAACGGACCGCTCGCGGGCTCGAACGGCCAGCACTACTCGAAGTGTCAGACCGGTGGGACGCAGCCCGGTTGCAACGGCGCCGAGCACAAGAACGCCACCACGTTGAAGGTCGGTAACTACACCGAGCCGAGCTGGTTCAGCGGCGGCTCGAAGCCCGTCGTCTTCCCGTGGATCTCGATCCCGCAGCTCGGACTTCGGTACAAGCCGGTGAAGAACTTCGTTGCGCGCCTAGGCATGGGCTTCGCGCTCACCGGGTTCTGGTTCGGCTTGAACGGCGAATACGGACTCGAGCAGAAGCCCAAGCCGTAAATTCACGGGAAATGTGTGGGGCGAAATGTGCCGACATCGCCTTCAACCTCTCCCCTATTTCATTGCTCCGCTTGATATGCGGTCTTCGAAAACGGACTATGCGCCGCGTCGAGGACTTCGCAGTCCGTAATCCCCAATAGCGCCCGACCTACTTCGGTATCGGACGGCCGGTCCCCCCGATGCGCGCACCGCGCGCGTTCGACCGGCTGCCTCGACAGGGCGCTCGTTGCCGCTGCGCAGATCAGGCGCGGCGAGGGCGAAGTCTGCCCTCCATCCGCCCATTCACGTCAACGCCAACCTGAAAAAGGTTCGTCGAACCATGAAGAACGAAACGATCGCTCACGCGAATCGCGCATTCACGATTCTTTCGCTGCTCGCACTCGCTGCGTGTGGCACCGCAGACGCCGCGACCTCGAACCCAGTGCCCACGGAGACGACACAGGGCGCGCAGCTTCCGAGCGCGAATGGAGGTGCGACGCCGCCCGCGGCGCCGGCCACGGGAACGCCGTCCGACACCGCCGCAAACGGCGGTACCCCCGCGGACAACGGGTCAGCAGCTCCGGGCACGCCGGCCACGCCCGGCACGCCGGCCACGCCCGGCACGCCGGCCACGCCCGGCACGCCCGGCACGCCGGCCACGCCCGGCACGCCCGGCACGCCGGCCACGCCCGGCACGCCGGCGACTCCCGGCACGCCCGCCACCCCCGCCACACCGATGCCGTATCGCGGGATCAATCTCGCGGGCGGCGAGTTCGGCAGCGCCATCCCCGGCGTGCTCGGCAAGGACTACGCGTTCCCGACGACGTCCGAGGTCGATTACTACATGTCGAAAGGCATGAACACGTTCCGCATGGGCTTCCGATGGGAGCGCATGCAGCCGGCCGCGAACGGCCCGTTCGACGCCGCGTACGCCGCGGGGCTCGCGTCGATCGTGACCTACGCCACCGGCAAGGGCGCGAAGGTCGTCGTGCAGCCGCACAACTTCGCGCGCTACTACGGCAACACAGTCGGCTCCACGCAGGTGCCGAACGCCGTGTTCGCGGACTTCTGGAGCCGCATGGCGACCACCTGGGCCGCCAATCCCAACGTCATGTTCAACCTCGTGAACGAGCCTCACGACATCTCGATCACGCAGTGGGTGGGCGCAGCGAACGCCGCCATCGCCGCCATCCGAGCGGCGGGCGCGACGAACGTCATCGTCGTTCCCGGCGGCAACTGGACCGGCGCTCACTCGTGGAGCTCCGGCGATGGTTTCGGTTCGTCGAACGCCGTGGGGATGCTCGGCGTCGTCGACTCCGGCAACAACTTCCTCATCGAGGCGCACCAGTACCTCGACGCTGACTCGAGCGGAGGCGGCGGCAACTGCATCAGCGCCACCATCGGAAGCGAGCGCCTCGCGGGGTGGGTGAAGTGGCTCCGCGACAACCACCGCCGAGGCATGCTCGGAGAGTTCGCAGGCGGCAACAACGCCACGTGCAACGCCGCGGTCACCGACATGCTCACGTACATGATGGCCAACAGCGACGTCGTCGACGGCTGGACCTGGTGGGCCGGCGGCCCGATGTGGGGCAACTACGTCTTCACGCTGGATCCGGTGGGCGGCAAGGATCAGCCGCAGATGGCACTGCTCACGCCCTTCTTGAAGTAGACGACGTTCTCCTCGTCCCGCGCCGTCTTCACGGGCGGCGCGGGACAGAGGGGAGCCAGCCCACGCGTTCGCGCATGCAGCGAGCGCAAGGCGATCCAGAATGCGATCTGCGACGCGCTCCACCGGCCGTCCACGGCGAAGCGCGGAAGCACCGCTCCCGGCGTGCGATGGCTCGAATGATGAGGTCGCCCGATCGTGCTCCAGATGATCGCGTCACTGGCACGCCGGAGCACCTCGACGTGACTCTCGTCGAAGTCGACTCCATATCCACCGAACGGAAACGCGAAATGTCGCTCCTCGCCGAAGATTCGTTGGAAGTCGGCATGTGATTGCAGCAGCTCGGCGGCCGCCTGCTCCGGCGGCAACGAAGTCGATCGGAAGTGGCAATTCGTATGATTGCCGAGGTGGGCATTCTCGTGGAGCTGTAGAAGACGACACTGCTCGACCGTCGCGAGGTGGGAATCGCTCAATCGAACGACGGATCGGAGATCGGGGCGCTGGTTCTCCAGCTCCAGATCACGTGGCGAGACGTCATCGTCGATCTCGAGGTCCCAGCGAAAGCCGCTCTGCTTTTCGGCCTTCGTGGGACACACGAAGAGCAGCCACTCCACCGAGCGAAAGCGCCGCGCGCGCGTCATGACGTAGTGCCAGGCGTCCTCGTAGCCGTCATCGAAGGAGACGGTGAGCCACGGCTGGCCGCCCCGGTGGTCGATCCGTGAAGCCCGGTCCACGAACGCATCGAGCTCGGACGCGGAGATGGTGAGCTCGTCGCGGCTCCTGCGAGAGACGTGGTGCAGGCACAGCGAGACGGACAGATCCGCCACGGCGCTCTCGAAGAACGCCCAGATCTGCTGCTCCGGAAACAGCCTCGCGCTGGCCGCAGCAAGACCGTTCCAATCGACGCCGGCGCGCGTGGCAGCAAGAAGCCCGCCGGCGACCGGAGACTGCAAGAGTTGTTCGATGTCCATGACGATCCCCCTTTTTTCGCAGGTCCAACACTCAGTGCCGATCGAGACCGCAGCGCAGCCGCGCCTTCGAGACCACCTCCGCTCGTTGGTTCGTGATCTCGCACGCGAGGTCGATCTGGCGGTACGCCTCGCTCAGATGCGCGATCGTCCCGCGCACGCGCAACCGGTCGCCGACGTAGACGGGCGCGTTGAAGTCCGCCTTGACGCCGTGCAGGAGACAGCGCTGACCCGGCAGATGGACACCGGCAAGCGTGGAGTAGAACGACGCGGTGAGTAGCCCATAGACGACGCGACTGCGAAAGCCGCGTCCGGTCGCGTAGTCGGCGTCGAGGTGGAGCGGGTTCGCGTCGCCGGTCGTCGCCAGGAAACGTTCCATCATCGCGTCGTCGACGGTCACGTCGAAGCCGGCGTCGAGGCCGACGTGGAGCTGATCCCACGAGTAGGAATTCACGCCGCCACCGCCAGCTTGCGCCCGATGAGCGCAATCATGTCGCCGACGTCTTCGAGACCGACGATCTCCGAGAAGTCGAACTGGATGCGGAACTCCTGCTCGATCGCGGAAATGATGTCGATATGGGCCAGAGAGTCGTAAGCCGCCCCCATGGACTCGGCGTTCGACTCCGGCGTAATCGTCATGTGCTCGTCATTGAGCACATCGCGAAACAGCGGAATCAGTCTCTGGATGATGGCGTCCATCGCAGCTTCCTCTCGTTTGGATATGGGTATTCAAGGCACACACGATTTCGGCAACGCGGAGCCGCCACACCGTGGCTGTCCCGCCCTCGCTGTTCGAGCGCTCGAACGCGAGCGACTCGTAGTGCGTCGCGACCATCGCGTTCTTGGGACTCGGTTCGTAATAGCCAATCAGCGTATCGATGCCCCGGCGCCGTGCGGCGTCCACGAGCGCATCGAACATTGCCAGCTCGAGCGACCGTTTGAGAACGCGACAGCTCATCAGCCTCGCTTCGTTGTGGAGCTCGCTGCCGACCCGCCGGCCGAGGACGACCGACACG
>JAXDMI010001108.1:0-12479 GCA_034666145.1 Myxococcales bacterium
CACGTCGCCGAGACGCGCGTCACCGTCGACGGCAGCGTGCTCGGCTTGGCCCCCGTCGAGGCCGGGCTCGTCGCCGGCCCTCATCGGATCGTCGCCGAGCGCGACGGCTACGACGCTGCGTCGACGCAGGTCGTGCTCGGCGCCGGCGAGAAGCGCGAGGCGTTTCTCGATCCCACCGGCAGGCCCGCCTTCTACGCACGCTGGTGGTTCTGGACCGCGGTCGCAGTCGTCGTTGCCGGCGGCGTCGTCACGTACGTGGCGTTGACCACCGATCGCGCGACACCCAGCGGGAACTACTCGCCCGGCATCGTCCGCTTCTGACGGCGCGCCAGTCGATCAAGGACCGATCGCGTTGAGGAAGGAGTCGTTCGACAAGATGTAGAGCGTTCCGTCGGCGCCGATCGCGGGCTGCGAGTTGATGCCGGCGTTGCCCGTCTGCACCTTCCACAGCAGCTTCCCGTCGACCGACACCGCGTAGACCGCGCTGTCGTCACCGCCGAGATACGCGGTCCCATCGGAGCCGATGGCCGGCGGCTCCCGAAATCCTCCCGACCCGGAATCGAAGCTCCAGCGCACTGTGCCGTTGGCGCGGATCGCGACCAGCTTCCCGTCACGTTGCCCGACGTAGACGGTGTCGTCCGGACCGAGCGCCAGCCCGGAGGCGCTGAAGCCGACGGGCACGGCCCATCGTCGCGCGCCGGTCTTCGCATCGAACGCATATGCGCTCTGCGGGTCGGTCACGTAGACCGTGCCGTCGCTTCCCACAGACGGCGTCGTCGGCACGTCGTTCGTCGGTGCCGACCATTGCTCGGTGCCGTCGATGGGGTTCAGCGCATGCACCTTCTTGTCGCCGCCGCCGACGAAGAGTGACCCGTCGAGCCCGATGGTCACGGCGGAGACACCGAAGGGGCCGGGCTTCCTCCACTTCACCGTGCCGTCGGCGCGAAGCGCGAACAGCGGCGCGCTCGGCGCCGGCAGGCCGTTGATGAAGATCGTTCCATCACCGCCCGCGACGGGCGTCCATGCAACGTCGCCCTCGACCGGCGTCGACCACTTCGGCTTTCCGTCCGGCGTGAACGCGTGCATCAGCTGGTCGGCGCATCCCACCGCTACCGTGCCGTCGGCGCCGATCACGACGCCCGTGTCGTTGATGTTGCTCGCGAGATCGGCGTGCCACAGCTCCGTGCCGCTCGGGCTCACCGCATGGAGCTGGCGATCGTTGCCGCCGATGAAGATGGTCCCGTTCGCCGACACCGACGGAGACATCGACGCGATGCCACCCGTCTTGAACCGCCAGCGAATGGTCGGCGTCTGCGGGCCGAGACGGCTGCTCCGGCCCGCGCGCGTCGGGCACAGGCCGGCCATCGGCCAAGGAGCGCCGGCCTGGAGCCCGCCGACGTCGCCGCACGCGGCAAGGGCCGTGCTCGAGCCGCTGAGATCGCCTTCCCCGCAGCCCACGCAGCTCGCGGGAAGCGTGGCATCGACGCATTGCCCCTTGCGACACGTCTGCGCCGCCGGACAGCTCACACCGAGACACGAGAGGCGGAGCTCGATCGGGACATCGAGCGCGACGTGCGGAGCGAAACGGAGCTGGCGCCGCGCGATGATGCATTGCCCCGTCTGCGTCGCATCGAGGCAAGACTCCGGTGACTCGCCGTCGGGTCGGGTCATGACCGCGAGCGCGATGGTCCCGTCCTCGCCCGATGCGGGCGTGAGCACCACGCTGCCGGTGTCGTTCTCACCCCCGCCGGACGGAGCGCACGTGGTCGAGAATGCCGACGGCACGACGCCCTGCAGGCTCGGCACGTCGTGCGCAACGACGATGGCGACACGCGCGCGCTTGCTGCAATCGACCTCCGACAGCGTCGAGACGCGGAGCGTGGTCGGCACACGACACCGCACCGCGCTCAGCGCGACGAACGCGAGGGCGACGGCGAGGCGACGTCGCATGGCCGCGCGCTACTTCGACTTCGAGAAGACGCCGACCGCGATGCGGCCCGCGCCCTTGCGCGCGCTGACGTCGACCTTGTACGGCACGGCGATCGGCGAGACCGGGCACGTCTTCTGCGCGCCACGACCGAGCACGGCGGGGTTCTTGTCGGTCGGCGGCGAGTGGCCCGACTCGAGGTTGAGCGGCAGCATGAAGAGGTGCACGTCGAGCTCCGAGACCTGGAGCGGCGCCGACATCGCGATGATCGTGTAGCACTTGCCCGGCTGGAGCGTGACCACCATGCCGAAGTGGCCGCCTTGCTGGAGCGTCTCGTGACCGGGGCTTCCTTCCGAGGTCATGCCCGGCGCGTCCTTCGCGGCTTGCGTCGCGATCGCGGCGTCGAGCGCGGCGTCGACGCCGGCCGCGAGCAACGCAGGCGCGGAGCCGCTCGGCGCGGCCGATGCGCTGCCCGACGGGGCGGTCGAAGCGGACGCCGACGGCACAGCGCTCGTCGACGCCGCGGGCGAGCCGCTCGTTGCGGGCACCGGCGCGCCGCCGTCGGGGAAGCCGAGCGCGAGGCCGGCATCGAGGCTCACGCTCGGGACGGCCGGGGTCTTCGAGCACGCGAGCGGAACGAAGGCGGCGACGGCGGCGAGTGCAAGATACGGCACGGCGAGGGGGAGGCTCTTGCGCATGGGCGCCAACATACCTCAGGTCCCCTCGAACGTTCGTTCGTTTGCCACCCTCACGTCACATCGACATGCAGCGTCGCGCCGCCGTCCGGCTTCGGCGTGATGCGCGCCGAGAGCTTCCGCCACTGTCCGTTACCCTCGCGGCGATCGGCTTCGACCATCGTCGCGGCCGCCTCGACGACGTCGGCCGGCGGATCGAGCGCGCGCAGGATCCCCGCCGCATCGATCACGACGAGCTGCACGACGAGGCGACGCTTGTCCGACGTGCTCGACGCGTGGAGCTCGCGATCGAGCGTCACGACGAAGAGGCCTTGCAGATAGCTCTTGCTCCCGCGCGTCAGCGCAGCGAGCGCGGCGTTGGCGACCGGAAGGAACAGCGCGCGCGAGGGCTCCTGGAGCTTCTTCGCGACGGGCGGTGACGACGGCGAGCTCGACGCGCTCGCTCCGCGGGCCGAAGGCGGCGGCGGTGACGACACCGAGGACGGCGGAGGCATCGACCCCGAGCTCGCGCGCGGCGGGCTCGACCCCGTGCGCGGCTCGAAGATCTCGCGGATGGGCGGGATCGACCGATACGCCCGCGCAGGCGGCGCCTTGGCATCCGGCGCCTTCTCGGGCGCGTGCACCGGCGGAGGCGGCACCGAGAAGCGACTCTCGCGCGCGGGCTCGACGGCCTCCGACGGACGCGGCCTATCGAAGAGCGCGATGAACTCGGTGTTGCCCGCGATGATGCGCTCGTGGATCCCCTCCGCGCGCGCCACGAGAGCGCCGAGCTCGACGAGCGCCTTCGCGTCCTCGAAGTCGAGATCGCCGACCACGCTCATCGAGAGCTGCGGGACACCGCGTGACTGGCCCTCGCGGAACACGACGTCACCGTGGGTCGGCGGCGCGCTCGACGAGCGACCAGCCCAGGCCCAACGCAGGATGCGGTCGTGCGGCTCGTACGTCGCGAGGATCTCTCCGAAGAGACGCGCGATCGATTCGCCACGACGCGACTGCACGACGGCGATGCGCGAGACCGAGTCGAACTTCAGCACGTCGCCGCGTGCTTCCTGTTGCTCGCGCCGATCCGTGATCCGACGCAGGTCGCGCTGGAGCAGGAAAGCAAAGCGTCGGGTGGCCTCGTCGAGCGGCATCGGGGCTTACGTGATTCTACATCCTACCCAGTTGAGGTCAGGTCTTGTAGGGTAGCCGCGTAAGGAGATTCGCCGATGGCTGTTTCGAGTTCCCGCACGCAGCGTACCGTCTTCGCGCTCGCCGTCTTCAGCGCCATGCCGCTGCTCGTCGCATGCCCGAAGAAGGAAGTGCCCGTGGCCGATGCCGCCCCTCCGCCGGCCCCCGAGGTCGACGCGGCGCCGCTCGTTCTCACGACGCTGGACGATGACGCCGGAGATGCAGGCGATGCCGCGGATGCCGCAAAAAAGGCCACTGGGCCGGGCGTTCCGACCAACGTTGCCCGCCTCCGCCAGTGCTGCGGCCAGCTCCGTACGCAGGCCAAGGCCCTCGGCGCTTCGCCCGAAGCCGGGTTCCTGACGCAGAGCGCCGCGCAGTGCGATCAGCTCGCGGCGCAGGCCGGTCCGGGCGTCAACGCGCCGGAGCTCGGCATCCTGAAGGCGGCCCTCGCGGGTCGCAACATCCCCCCCATCTGCGCCGGGTTCTGACGTCGCTTTCATGAGGACGAAGCCCCGCACCTCGGGCTCCCGCACCTCGGGCTCGCGGTCTTTCCCAAAGATCGCGCTCGCGATCGCGGTCTTCGGCGCTCTGCCGCTGGCCGTGGCCTGCGAGAAGAAGCCGCCCGTCGCCGATGCCGGGCTCGTCGCGACTCTCAGCGACAGCTCGGTCGACGCGTGGCTCGAAGACGCCGCTGACGCCGCCGACGCTGCAGATGCAGCCGACGCGGCCGATGCTGCCGACGCGAAGAAGCCCGGCGTCGGGCTGCCCACCAACGTGGTGCGGCTGAAGCAGTGCTGCGGCCAGCTCCGCATCCAGGCGAAGGCCATGGGCGTATCGCCCGAGGCCGGCATGCTCCAGGCGGCCGCCGCGCAGTGCGACACCATCGCGACGCAAGCCGGTCCGAGCGGCAATGCTCCGGAGCTCGGTCTCCTGAAGGCGGCCCTCGCCGGTCGCAACGTGCCGCCGGTGTGCGCCGGCTTCTGATTCACGTTCCGCCAGCGCGCGTGCGCGCTCAGAAGCTGAGCACCCGCCGCTACGCGAAGTGATCGAAGCCGCGCGGATCGACGGGGTCGCTCCGTCCGGCAGCATTCGTGACGACGACGCGCGCGCCAGCGTAGGCGCCGTCGTCCGCCGACTCGACGCTGCCGATGCGCACGAAGCCGGGCAGTGACTCCGCGCTCGCCGCGAGCAGCGCATAGTCCTCGCCGCCGTGGAGCGCGAGCTCGATCGGCCCGCGTTCGAGCAGCTTCGCGCAGACCGCGAGAGGTTGGCCGGCGGCGGCGAGCACGGCGGCGAGATCGAGGACGATCCGTACGTCGCTGGCCGCTGCGAGCTGCCACGCATCGTGCGCGAGGCCGTCCGATACGTCGATCGCGGCATGTGCGACGCCGGCGAGCGCCCGCCCGTCCGCGATGCGCGCGGTCGGACGACGCCATGCCTGCAGACACGCTGCGGCATCGGGGTGCTTTGCGATGGATGCATTCTGCACGGATGCTTCGAGGACCGCGAACCCCGCGGCGGCGAGGCCGACGGGCCCGGCCAGCCACACTCCGTCACCGGCGCGCGCGCCCGAGCGCAGCACGGGGGTCGCGGCGCGCCCGAACAGCGTGGTGGTGATCGACGTCTCGGTCCCGCGCGCGAGGTTCCCGCCCACGACGGGGGCGCCGACCGCGCTCGCGGCGGCGGCCTGTCCGCGGGCGAGCGCATCGAGCGCCTCGTCATCGACGGAATTCGCGAGCACGAGCGCCGAGAGCGCCGCCACCGGCTCCGCGCTCATCGCCGCGAGGTCGCTCGCCGCCGCCATGAAGCTGCGCCAGCCGATGTCCTCCCACGAGACGAAGTCCGTGCGGAAGTGCGTCCCCTCCACTTGCGCGTCGACGGTCCAGACCAGCGCGCCGGTACCGCTCGCCTCGAGCACGGCCGCGTCGTCACCGATGCCCACGCGGATCGCCTTCGCGTTCGACCCGCTCGTTGCGCCGGCATCACCAAAGCGCGCGCGCAGTGACGCGACACGCGCGAGCTCGCGCGACCTCATGGACGATCCGCAGGCGGCACGCGCGAAGGAAGCGTCCTCCTCGCTTGCGCCGACGGCAGCGTCACCACGAACACCGTGCCGGTCGGCTCGTTCGACGTGACCGTCACCGTCCCGCCGTGCGCCTCGACGATGCGCTTGACGATGGACAGACCGAGACCGGTGCCGCCGTACTCGCGCGTCGATCCGGAATCGACCTGATAAAACGCGTCGAAGACGCGTCCGCGCTCGTTCGCGGGGATCCCGATGCCGGTGTCGGTAACCGTCACCTCGACGACGCGACGAAGCGGCGCGAGCAGCACCGCGCCGTCGTCGTCGTCGTCGCCCTCTCCCGAAGCAGCGTTGGTGACGCGCGAGCGCAGCGTGACCTTGCCGCCCTTGGGCGTGAACTTCACGGCGTTGTCGGTGAGGTTCACGAAGACCTGGCGCAATCGCTCGGCGTCGCCGGCGAGATCGCACGCGGTGTCGTCCTTCACGAGCACGAGCTCGACGCCCCTCTTGATCGCGGCAGGAGCGACCGTCGACACCGCCTCGTCGAGCGTCGGTCCGATCTGCATCGGCGCCTGACGTAGTGACATGGTCCCGCTGTCGAGCTTCGAGAGATCGAGGAGCCCCATGATGAGGCCGAGCAGCTGCTCACCCTTGCCGTGGATGGTCTTCACGAACTCCGACTGCTCTTCGCTGAGCGGGCCGGCGATGCCCTCGGAGAGCATCTCGCTGTAGCCGATGATCGACGTCAGCGGCGTGCGGAGCTCGTGGCTGACGGTGCCGAGGAAGTTCGTCTTGAGCCGATCGAGCTCCTTCAAGCGCGTGAGCGCCTGCTCGAGACGGACCGTCTTCTCCTCGAGCGCGCGATAGCCCTCGCGCACGCTGTAGAGATGCAGCTTGCTCGTGACGAACGCCTTGTGGCTGCTGAAGATGATGAGCTCCAGCGTCGTCTTGAGGTGTCGCGCGATGCGCCCGAGCGCCTCCGGCTTCACGCGCGCGACGTTGGCGAGGCGTTGGTTCGCCTGGATCACGTCGAGCTTCGGCACGGTGGCGGCGAGCGACGGCGGCGGCTCGCGGAGGCCGGCGGGCGCGTAGGGCCCGAGCACGATGCGGCCGATGCGGCGATTCTCGTAGTCGAGAGAGACGATGCGATACGCGAGGCCGGTGAAGCACGGATGGACGATGTCGCCCTCGTCACCCGGGTCGACGCTCTTCGCGGCGCTGACGGTGGAGCCGCACGCGGCGCGGCCCTGGGAGACCTCGTTGACGAGGCCGCACACGTCGAGCTCGCTCGCGACGTTGGTGAGGAGCGCGCCCTCCGACGAGTAGACGCGCACGCCGATGCCGAAGAGCGCCTGGATGGAGCGACACATCTCGGCGAGGGCGTCGCGATCGACGACGTCCTCGATGCGCACGGCAACGTCGCCGACGACGTCGAACGCGCTCACCGGTGTCTTGTCGGCGTTGTTCACGGCGCACCTCCGATGGGCGTACCGCCGACGCAGGCCGCGGAGAGCGCCTGCGCTTTCCCGGCGTGGCCGAGGCTCGCGGCGGCCTTCTCGAGGAACGCCGCGGGTGCGAGGCCGAGCTTCTCACTGAGGTCGTGCTCGGCCTCGAGCTTCTTCCACGAGCGATCGAGGAGCCCGAAGAACGACTCGAGGACGCCCTGCCCGTTCATCGCGCACGCCTTGTAGACAGGCTCTCTGCCGCGACGGGCAAGATCGTCGATCTCGGAATCGCTGCGGACGTTGGCGAGATCGCGCTTGTTGAACTGGATGACCATGGGCGTCTGCGACAGCGAACGTCCGAGCTCCTTGAGGTTGGCGCGAAGGTCCAGGAACGACGCGGCGTTGTTCTCGGTCTCGGAGACCTGCGAGTCCGCGATGAAGGCGACGCCGTCTGCGCCTTGCAGCACGAGGCGTCGCGTCGACGAGTGCACGACCTGCCCCGGCACCGTGAAGACCTTCACGCGCAGGCTCATGCTGCCGCTCTCGCTGTCCGCCTTGAAGACGAGCGGCAGCATGTCGAAGAAGAGCGTGCGATCGTCCTTCGTCTCGAGCGTCATCAAGCGCCCGCGACTCTTCTCTTGCACCAGCTCGTGGAGCGCCTTGAGATTGGTGGTCTTCCCGCTCAGCGCGGGCCCGTAATAAACGAGCTTGATCGCGACTTCACGGGCGGCGAAGTTGAGCTGCACAGGGGCGACCTTCGGGAGCGACGTGTCGTGTGGGGCACACGACCGCTGGAAGAAAGCGTATCATGGGCCCGTGCTCAAGGAAGGCGACAAGGTCCCCGCGGCTCTCCTCCGTGCGTCGTTCGACGCCTCTTTCGCCGGCAGCGACACGGCGAAGCCCGTGACGCTCGGCGAGCTCGGCAGCGCCGGCAAGACGCTCGTCCTCTACTTCTATCCGAAGGACAGCACGCCGGGCTGCACGCGCCAGGCGCAAGGCTTCACGGCTTCGAAGAAGGCCATCGAGAAGGCGGGCGGCGTCGTAGTCGGCGTCTCGCGTGACTCGGTGAAGAGCCACTGCTCGTTCCGCGACAAGTACGACCTCGCGATCCCGCTCATCTCCGATCCCGATCGGAAGCTCCACGAGGGCTTCGGCGCGTGGGGCGAGAAGGTCATGTACGGCAAGAAGATCCTCGGCGCGATCCGAAGCACGTTCCTCATCAAGGACGGCGTCGTCGCGAAGGTCTGGCCGAGCGTGAAGGTCGACGGCCACATCGACGCGGTGATCGCGGCGCTCTCGGGCAGCTCGCTGGGGTCCTCACCCCCCCGCCCCTCTCCTAAAGGAGAGGGGGGGCAAGAAGAAGAAGACGAAGAGCGCATCGTCGACGAAGAAGGCTGCGCCGAAGGCCAAGGCTCGCGCGCGGTGAGCGGGGGGGACGACGTCACCGTCGTCTGGCTCGCGCCCGACGTGAGCGAGCGCGACGACGCCGCTCGCGCGCTCGCCGAGTGGGGTCGTGCACGAGGCCTTCGCATCCTCGCCGCCACCGAAGGCGCTCGTTCGGGGGCACCCAAGATCGACTTCGCGATCGCGGATCGCGTGGAAAAAGAGCTGGATCATGCACGTGAGGCCACGGCTGCCCTCGACGCCGACGTGGCCGAGCGCGCCCTCGCGCGCGCCGAAACGCTCCTCCGCGACCATCCCGAGCTCCCGCAAGCGGCATGGCTCCGCGCCGAGGTCCACCGCAGCTGGGCGGCACGTTGGTCGCGGGTCGAGCCTCGTGACGATCAGCGCGCGCAGCTCGCGTGGCAGGAAGCCGACGCGCTCGATGGAGGTCGCGCCGCCGGCATCGGCGAGGTGGCCTTCCCTCCGCGCCCGCGTTCGCCCGTGACGCTGACGGTGCAGGGCGCACCGAGCCAGAAGCTCGTCGTGCGCCTCGACGGCAACGACCTCACCGGCACCGCGTCGGCCGACGGCGTGACCACGTACGCGCTCGACGTCCCGCCCGCCGAGCACCATCTCGTCATCGCCGTCGACGGCGACGTCGCGTTCGCATCGTGGGTGGCCATCGGCCCGACCAGCGCCGGCGCGCCACGTCCGACCATCCCGATCCACGTCGGCGACGACGGCGCATGCTCCGCCGCTTCGCTCTCGAGCGTGACGCGCGCGAGCGACGGTTCGGCTCATGCGAGCGGCGTCACGTGCGATCACTGGGTGGCGGCGGTGCCCGCCGAGCGACGCGGCGCGGTCCTCGTCGCGCGCTGCGAGCGCAGCACGTGCGGACCGTTCCTCGAGTGGCGCAGCGAAGGCGCGTTCGGTGCGCCGGGCCCCGCCCCCGTCGCTCCTCACGGCGGCACGTGGCCCGCGTGGGCGACCTGGACCGCGATCGGCGTCGGCGCGGTCGCAGCCACCACCATCGCGCTCGTCGCGAGCGGCGTCTTCGAATCGCATCCAACGGAGCAACGCTTCGTCGCAGGCGGCGTCCGCGTCGAGTGATCCCGACCCAGGGTCATGCGGAGCGATCCCGACCCAGGGTCATGAAGGGCAAAATGACCGGGGGTCATACGGAGCGAAATGACCCTGGGTCCGGAGAGCCGAAATGACCCTGGGTCGTGCGGAAGGATCTCGCGCGGCGGGTTGTAGATAGGGCGAGGGCGGCTCGGCCCCGGGACGGTAAGCGGGTCGTTCGCATCCCCGACCCGTGCGTCTCGTGGAAGAGCTCATCCCCTCGGCCCGGTTTCCCCACCGGGCACGTGCACGACAACCCGCATCTCGGAGGTGCTCACGAAGCCAGGACGGTTCCTACGTTTGTAGACTGCAAATCCCTGGAGAGGCTCCCGGTGCGTGGCCAAGCGCGTCCGGGGGCCTTCCTCTTTTTTGTCTGTCATCACGCTGAGTTCTAGGCGGCCGTTGAGAGCCGTCGAGCTGAGAAATCGACCCCAACGCGCGTTGCGAAGCACGGGGGCCACGCTTACCCTGTCCGGAGAGGTTTCTATGGCCAACGCCCCTACGCTGGACTTCAACGCCTTCGTCACACGAAGGAAGGCAGAGCGCGCCGAAGGCGCGATGGAGGGCGAGCACGATTACTCGTACGTCCTGGATCGACAGACCCGAGCGACGTTCGACTCCGCAAAGCCCATCGAGCTCGCCATCGCCAGTGCCGTCCGCGTCTTCAAGGAGCGTGAGAAAGGCAACCTGCTCGGCAACGCCGTGAAGGTGTCGGATCGCCAGTTCGCGCGCATCCACGGCATCGCGAGGGAGTGCTCGCAGACCCTCGGCATCACGGCGCCTCAGGTCTACATCGTGAACAGCCCGCAGATGAACGCGGGAACCTACGGCACGAACGAGGAGTCCTTCATCGTCGTGCACTCCGCGCTCGTCGATGCATACACCGATGACGAGCTCCGCTTCGTCCTCGGTCACGAGTGCGGTCACATCCACAACTCGCACGTCGTCTACCTCACGACGCTCCACTTCCTGCACCTCGTCGCCCGCGCCTATCTCGGCGCCCTCGTGATGCCGGCGATCATCCCGCTCATGGCGTGGTCGCGTCGCGCCGAGATCACATGTGACCGCGCCGGCATGCTCTGCTCGAAAGACACGCACGTCGCTGCGCGCGCACTGACCAAGCTCGTGGTCGGCTCGAAGAAGCTCTACGAGGAGTTCAACCTCGACGCGTTCCTCGAGCAGTACGACGAGGGCAAGGAAGGCATCGGCCGCTACATGGAGGCCCTCGCCTCGCATCCGTTCCTGCCGAAGCGTGTCCTCGCGATGCGCGTGTTCGCGGAGAGCGGCCTCTACCGGAAGCACGCCGCGTCGAGCAACACGCCGACCGGTCTGTCGATGCCCGAGGTCGACGAGCGCGTGAAGGGCCTTCTCAAGGGCGACGCTTAGGCGCCGCGAAGGACGCCTAGGACCTCACCCCCAACCCCTCTCCCCGTGGGAGAGGGGGGCACGTTGTCGAAACGCAGAGGAAAGAACATGCTCGAAGGATTTCGGGAGCGGAAGCTCGACGTGACGGTGGCTCTCCAGGAGCTCTCGGACATCGCAGGCGGGCTCGGGGCGAAGAGCCTGAAGGAGCGCCTCGACCGGGACCTCGTGAAGAAGATGGAGGAGGACCGGTTCCACCTCGTCGTCGTCGGCGAGTTCAATCACGGCAAATCGAGCTTCGTCAACGCGCTGCTCGGCGAGACCGTGCTCCCCGTCGGCGTCACGCCGACGACGGCCGCGATTCACCATCTCAAGTACGCGGACACGCCGGAATCCACGGTCGTCTACACGTCGGGCAAGCGCGAATCGATCCCGTTCGGCGACACGCGCAAGTTCGCGGTCGGCGGCGGAACGAGCCCCGACGACGTCGACTATCTCGAGGTCGGGTATCCGGCCGCACTGCTCAAGGAGCGCATCCTCCTCGTCGACACGCCAGGCGTGAACGACCTGTCGCTGCAGCGCGCGGACATCACGTACAGCTACATCCCGCGCGCCGACGCGGTGCTGTTCCTCCTCGATGCCGGACAGATCCTGAAGGAGAGCGAGCGGCAGTTCCTCAACGACAAGCTGCTCAAGGCCTCACGCGACAAGATCGTCTTCGTCATCACGAAGTGGGACATCCTCAACGAGGACGAGAAGAAGGAAGCGCTCGCCTACGCGCGCACGCAGCTCGCGAACCTCGTGAAGGATCCCGTCGTCTTCCCGATCAGCGCCGAGACCGCGCTCCAGGGCGGAAATATGGCGGCTTCGGGCATGCCGGAGCTCCTCGCTCACCTCACGACGTTCCTCGCCGAGGAGCGCGGCCGCATCCTCCTCGACAACGCGCTCGGCGAAGGCCTCAACGTCGCGGCGCTGCTCGGCAAGGGCGTCGATGCCCGCCGTCGTTCGCTCGCGATGAAGACCGACGAGCTCGAGCGACGCATCAAGATGCTCGAAGAGGATCTCGCCGGCGCGGCAGGCACCATCGAGCAGCGACGGATCAAGATCCGCGAAGAGATCAGCGGCATCAAGGTGGCGGCGCAGAAGGACCTCGATCATTTCGTCGAGGAGACGATCCGCCAGCTCCCCAACGTCATCGACTCGGCGAAGCGCGAGGACCTCCGCAAGTTCCTCCCCGCATTCCTCTCGGACACGTTCCACCAGTGGGCGGAGGCCGAGGGCAAGGAGATCGGCGGCAAGCTCGAGGCCCTCGCCGAGAAGACCATCGCGCTCATCAAGGAAGACGCGAACGA
>JAXDMI010001109.1:0-6157 GCA_034666145.1 Myxococcales bacterium
TACCAGTACGCGACGCAGAAGATGAAGTACTCGCGCGTACCCGTCGTCGCTGCGCCGTACGGCATGACGCTCGGTGGTGGCCTCGAGCTCTGCATGGGTGCAGGTCACGTGCAGGCCGCGGCCGAGACGTATGCGGGTCTCGTCGAGGTCGGCGTCGGGCTCATTCCCGGCGGCGCCGGCACGCTCAACATGCTGTGGCAGTCGCTCGAGGGCATCCCCGAGGGCACCAACGCGAACGTCTACGAGAACGTCACGCAGACGTTCAAGAACATCGCGCTCGTGAAGATCGCGACGTCCGCCGTCGAGGCGCAAGCGCTCGGGTACTTCCGCCGCACCGACGGCGTCTCGTTCGACCGCGCGCGCCAGATCGTCGACGCAAAGAACCGCGCCATCGGCCTCGCGATGTCCAACTACCATCCGCCGATCCCGCGCGCGTATCGCCTCCCCGGCGAGAGCGGCATCGCGACGCTCAGCATGATGGTCGATACGCTCGTCGCCGGCGGCTATGCCTCCGAGCACGACGCGAAGATCGCGCGCAAGCTGGCGGTCGTCCTGTGCGGCGGCGTCGGCGGCGCAGCCCGCGACGTCACCGAGGACGACATCCTCGACCTCGAACGCGAAGCCTTCCTGAGCCTCTGCGGCGAACCGAAGAGCCAGGAGCGCATGCAGTTCATGCTGATGAACAACAAGCCGCTCCGGAACTGAGCGCCCGGAGTTCCCGCCCGTCGATTCCGGCCGGCAGGCAGCCGCCGTATCCGTGGGTGAGCTTGCTCCCGTTTTGGGAGCGGGCTACATTGCAGCATGTGCGCGTATTCAACCGGGCGACCGTCAAGGCCTTTGCCGACGCGCACGCCGACACGCGGCAGCCCCTCTTCGCGTGGTTCGCCGAAGTAGAGAACGCGACCTGGAGCGGGCCAGCCGACGTCAAGGCTCGTTACCCGACCGCGAGCTTCGTGAACAACGACCGCGTCGTCTTCAACATCAAGGGCAACAGATACAGAGTCGTCGTCGCCATCAAGTACGAGTTTTTCGCTGTCTACATCCGCTTCATCGGGACGCACGCCGCCTACGACGCGATCGACGCTGCCACCATCTAGGACACGCCATGGAGATCAAGCCGATCCGCACCCCTGCCGACCACGCCGCCGCGCTCGAGGAGATCGAGCGCCTATGGGGCAAGGCCAAGGCGAATACGAAGGAGGGGGACAAGTTCGAGGTGCTCTCGACGCTCGTGGACAGCTACGAGCGCGAGCACATCCAAATCCCGGCCCCCGACCCCATCGAAGCCATCCGCTTTCGAATGGAGCAGGAAGGACTCTCCGGCAAAGACTTGCTCCCGATCTTCAAGACCAGGGCGCGATTGTCCGAAATCATGACGAAGAAGCGCCGTCTGAACCTCGCGATGATTCGCCATCTTCACAAGCGACTGGCGATCCCGTTCGAGCACCTCGTGCAGGACTACAAGCTAAAGAAGTCCACGGGTGCGGGACGCTCTCGTCAGCGTTGAAACCGCCTGTCTCCTTGCCGAGGGTCACCGCGACGGGTGAGGCTGCCTGAGCCTGCTGTCATGCCCGCTCCTGGGCGTCCTCGCGGAATCACGTTGCTTCGCGGACGGTACGAGGCCTGGTACGACGGGCCCGAGATGCACGCTCGCGTGGCTCTTCTCGGTGCACTCTCGGTCTGCGTCAGCCTCCTTGACGGCTGTGGACATGGCGAGTGCAGCTGCTTCCCCGCGGCGGGCCTGACCATCGACGCGCCGCCGGATGCCGTTCGCGCCGTGAAAACGAGCGGCGCGGCGTGCTCCGACGCGCAGCTCTCTTGTCCTGAGAACGCATCCGCTGCCTATCCCACGGGCTGCGCTCGCACCGTTCTCTTTGGACGACGCGCAGGATCGTGTGACGTCGAGATCGACTTCAAGAACGGTGAGGTCTTCAAGCGCAGCGTCACGCTCGTAGAAACCGCCACCGGTTGCTGTGGAAGCAGCTTCGTGACGGCGAACCCCGGTGAGGCGACGATCGATCTGGTCAGCGCGGTCGACGCCGGCGGCGACGCGCACTAGTTGCGCCCAACACGGGGGCCGGAGTCCCGTCACTTCCCCCCCGAAATACCATACGGGGAAGATGCATGCTTTTTGCGGTTTGCGAAAAGCCATGCGCCTCGTCACGCCCGATTTGCTTGATTTGCGAACGGGGCTTCCGGATCGCAGGGCCTTTTCGTCTCTCTTTGCGTGCTCGCGCGCGGTGCGGGAATTGCGTGCGTCAAGACCCTCCCATGCGCGCAATTTCGTCCGATACGTTCATTCGCGCGCTCACGCGGGCCGGCTTCGTCGTCTATCGGCAGGCGCCGCTCGCGACCATTCTCGAGCGTGGTACCAGGGCCGTCGTCGTTCCGGACCGTGCGCGTTTGCCGGCGGACGTGCTGTCCGACCTGCGACGAATGGCCGGCCTCACGTGGCGCGAGGTCGAGGCACTGCTCGGCGATCCCGGCCCTCCGTAGGCCCCAATCAGGGCCGATTTGGCGCTCCGCGTCATAGTCAAGATCGGTTTGCATGCACCTTGCACGTGAATCGGATCTGGAGGCTGCGCATGCAATCAGTCGGTGCTTCGCGGAGATCCGAGACGGTCGTGATGGTCGACGACGACGAGGACGTTCGATTGATCCTTCATGACGTCCTCGATGAGGCCGGCTTCGACGTGATCGAGTGCGAGGACCTCGCGACGGCGTTCGCGTTGCTCGTCGGAGTCGTTCCCGACATCGTCCTGCTCGACGGCGACCTGCCGGACGGATGCGGCCTCGAGGTCGCGCGCTGGATGCGATGTCGGCGAGCCTACGACGGCGTACGGATCCTCGGCCTCTCGGGCCGGAGCAGCCCGTCGGACGTCGAGGCGGCGTTCGCTGCGGGCTGCGATGCCGTCGTCGCGAAGCCGTGCACGGCCGAGATGCTCCTCGACGAGATCCACGCTGTCTCGGACGGAGCGCTGCTCAGCGCGGAGCCCTCGAGTCGACGGGGAGGTCGACGGTGAACGTGGTCCCTTCGTTGGGGTAGCTGGCCAGCACCACTTCGCCGTTCAGGCTCTTGACGAGGCCGCGCACGAGAGTGAGCCCCAAGCCCCAGCCCTTCTTGCCGCTCGCCTCCGCCAGCCGCGCGCGATGGAACGGCTGGAAGAGCTCGGCCTGGTCCTTCACGGAGATGCACGGCCCGAAGTTGTGTACGAACATCAATCGCCGTTGAGCGCGGCTCCGCAGGCGCACGGTGATGGGGGTGCTCGGGTCACCGTACTTCACCGCATTGGTCAGCAGGTTGTCGAGGACGCGTCGGAGCGCCTCGGCGTTCCACATGCCCTTCACGTCGTCCTCGGCGATGACGCTGAAGCGCGCCCCGTGCCGAGCCGCGTGGTCGGCGCACTCCTCCTCGGCGATCTTCACGAGGTCGCACTCCTCGAGGTCGAGCCGTATTCCCTGACCGGCATCGATTCGGCTCGCGTCGAGAAGGTCGACGAGCATCCGGTCGGCGCGATCGACGGCATTCGAGATGCGCTTGGCGAGCTCGTCGAGCTTGGCCGGTGAGTGGCCGCCGCGTGCGATCAGCTGCGCGCCGGTCTTTGCGGCAGAGAGCGGAGAACGAAGATCATGAA
The DNA here is from genome assembly GCA_034666145.1 of Myxococcales bacterium. Taxonomy (GTDB): domain Bacteria; phylum Myxococcota_A; class Polyangia; order Polyangiales; family Polyangiaceae; genus Labilithrix. The sequence continues at coordinate 3,636 of JAXDMI010001109.1, forward strand.
AGAGCGCTGCGACGAACCGCTCGCGCTCTTGTGCCTCGCAGCGGAGTCGATTGGCATCGACGCGCAGGAGATCGCGCTCCTGGAGGAGAGAGCTTCGCTCCGTCAGGTCCTGGACCACCTTCGAGAAGCCCGTGAGCGCTTCACCGTCGTACATCGGCGTGATGAGCACGTCGGCCATGAACGTCTCGCCGTTCTTCCGGCGGCGCACGCCTTCGCCGCGAAAGCGTCCTTCGAGCGCGGCCGCGCGGAGGTGGGCCATGGGCTCGTCGCGAAGCCGGCCCTGCTCGGTGTAGAGGACCGAGAAGTGCGCACCGATGATCTCCTCCGCCGTGTACTGCTTCATCCGCTGGGCGCCTTCGTTCCAGCTCGTGACGAACCCGAGCGGATCGATGGTGAAGATGGCGTAGTCCTTCACGCCGTCCACGAGCGTGCGGAGCCGAGCCTCGCTGCGAGTGAGCTCCCGCGTGCGCTCGCCCACGGTCTTCTCGAGCCCTGCGTTCAGATTCTCGAGCTGCCGCCGAGCGCCCTCGCGCTCCTCGTCGCGTATCCGCTCGAACTCCTTCGCCGAAGCCGCGACACGCAGCTGGATCTGCTCGGTGAGCACTTCGCGCTCGTCGAGCGTGAGCGGTCTCTCGCTGTCGATGACTTCGATCAGGACGCGGCGGAGGAGCTCGTACTCGCGCAGCACCTCGTCGAGCGAGCACTCCGTCTCTTCAGCGCGCTGGCGCCCATGGCACGACGCATTGTGGCTGGTTTGCTCGCCCGCGGACGCCTTCGTGATGCCGTCACCGACGACGCCGGCGAGCTCGTCGAGTAGCCCAGGCAAACCGTCGCGGAGGGCGAGGCGATCTTGCCGCCTCGCTTTCGGCAGCGTCTGACGCGCGCGCTTCTCCCAGAGCTCGAGCACGCGGTCCCTGGCGCCCTTGACGCGTGTCCCCAGATCGCTGCCCCCGTTGCACCCCACGGCCTCACTCATGCGCAACGCATGCCACGCTCCTGCAGCTCTCGACATCCCAACGCGGGTGCGCGAAGCTTCCGGTCCGAAAAGCACGACACGGAGCACAGGTCATGAAAGACATCGTCATCGTCGAAGCGGTTCGCAGCGCGGTTGGGCGTGCACTCAAGGGATCGCTCGCCAACAAGCGGCCGGACGAGATGGCCGGAGAAGTCATCCGTGGCCTGCTCGCGCGCGTTCCGCAGCTGAAGCCGTCGGACGTCGACGACCTCGTCCTCGGCTGCGCCATGCCGGAAGGCGAGCAGGGTCTGAACATCGCTCGCGTGGTCGGGCTCCTCGGCGGTCTCCCCATCGAGACCGGCGGTCAGACCATCAATCGCTTCTGCTCGAGCGGCCTCCAGGCCATCGCCATCGCTGCCGGACAGATCGCGCTCGGGTCGAGCGACGTCGTCGTCGCCGGCGGTCTCGAGTCCATGAGCATGGTGCCGATGACCGGCAACAAGCTGAGCGTCTCGCCGGAGGCCATGGAGAAGGTGGCCGCCGTCTACACGCCCATGGGCATCACCGCGGAGAATGTCGCGAAGCAGTTCGGCATCACGCGCGAGCAGCAGGATGCGTTCGCGCTCGACAGCCAGAAGAAGGCGTCGGCGGCGATCGAGAAGAAGGTCTTCGAGAAGGAGATCGTCCCCGTCCAGGCCATTCGCTACTCGGGCAACGAGAAGAAGACCTTCGAGTTCAAGGTCGACGAGCTGCCGCGACCCGACACCACCGCCGAAGGCCTCGCGTCGCTGAAGCCCGCGTTCTCGACCAAGGGCTCGGTCACCGCCGGCAACAGCTCGCCGCTGTCCGACGGCGCCGCTGCTGCGCTCGTCATGAGCGGCGAGAAGGCGAAGTCGCTCGGCCTCAAGGGCCTCGGCTACCTCCGCTCGTTCGTCACGGTCGGCGTCGATCCCGCCATCATGGGCATCGGACCGCTTCCCGCGATCAAGAAGCTCCTCGCCAAGAACAACCTGAAGGTGTCGGACATCGATCTCTTCGAGGTCAACGAGGCCTTCGCGAGCCAGGCCTTCTATTGCACGCGCGAGCTCGGCATCCCCGAGGACCGGCTCAACGTGAACGGCGGCGCCATCGCGCTCGGCCACCCACTCGGATGCACCGGCGCGAAGCTCACCGCGCAGATCCTCTACGAGCTCGGTCGTCGCGGCGGCAAGTACGGCGTCGTCTCGATGTGCATCGGCGGCGGCATGGGCGCGGCCGGTCTCTTCGAACGCATCGCGTGAGCTTCGGCGCGACGTAGTACGCTCGAGCGACGATGCGTTCGCTCGATGTCGGTATCATCGGCGGCGGCACCGCGGGGAGCGCCGCCGCGATCTTCCTGGCGCGCGCTGGTCATCGCGTGACGCTCTACGAGCGCGTCCCGGAGCCGGGACCCGTCGGCGCCGGCATCACCATCCAGCCGACCGGGCTCCACGTGCTGTGCCGGCTCGAGCTCTATCCCTACATCGTCGAGCGCGGCGCGCAGATCGATCGGCTGCTCTGCGAATCGAAGCCTGCATCGGAGTCGAAG
>JAXDMI010001110.1:0-3861 GCA_034666145.1 Myxococcales bacterium
CCGGCAGCGGCACCGGCTCGGGGGCGGGCGTCGGCTCGGGCGCGTCCGCCACGAGCGCCGCCGACGACGTGGTTCATGCCGCGTCGACGGTGCAGGTCGCCGCGCGTCTCGTGCAGTCGATGGTCGCGGCGTATCCGGTCCTTGCGCGCGCCGACGAGGTCGAAGGCGACGTGGGCGTCGAGATCGTCGTCGATCGCGAAGGCCGCGTCGTCGATGCGCGTGTCACGCGCGCGGCGGGCCACGGCTTCGACGAAGCGGCGCTCACCGCGGTGCGCGCGTATCGCTTCTCTCCGGCGCAGCGCGAGGGCCGCGCGGTCCGCGTCCGTATGCCGTGGTCGGTCCAGTTCCGACTTCGCTGAAGCAGCAAGCGCGAAATCGCGCTCGCCGCTCTCGCTTCTCGAGGAGCTAGCGCTTCTTCTTCGCGCTCGGCGGCGCGGAGTGCTCGTGCGAATGCCCGTGCGCGTGCCCGTGCGCGTGGTCGTGATGCTCGTGCTCTCCCTGGTGCTCGTGCTCGTGGAGGTGCACGTGCAACCCGTCGCGTGAGGTCTTCCCCGCCGCGATGAGCTCGATCCCGCCGTGCTTCACGCCCCGCGTCGCGAAGACGCGATCCGCGAACTGCCGGAGCTCGTCGGCGCGGCCCTGGAGGATGATCACCTCGAGGCAGTGCGCCTGATCGAGATGCACGTGCATGGACGACCGCACCTTGGCGCCGAGCCCGTGCTGCAGCTCGATGAGGCGCTCGGTGAGATCGCGCACGTGATGGTCGTAGACCAGCGTGACGGTCGCGACGGCATCGGCGCCTCCGCCGACCTCCGCGCGCGTGACCTCGGCGCGCGCCAGATCGCGCAGCAGCTCCGAGCGCGTGCTCTCGCGCTTCTTCACGAGCGCGTCGAAGGCCCGGAGGAGCGAGCTCTCCATCGCCACGCCGAACCGGACGAGACCGTCGCGCACGGGCACGTGGCTAACCCAACCGCACGAACGTCACGAAGATGAGGATCGCGACGACCAGCAGCCCGCCGATGCGGCCGAAGACCACATGGCGCGCCTTGCGCTTCGCGATCTCGGCGTCGGCACCGGGGCCGCCAGCGGCGCGCGCCTTCACGATGTTGCGCGCGTTGAACATCTCGAGATGGCTCAGGACGGCGAGCAGGAGGACGCACAGGAGCTTCCCGTGCAGCCAGCCTTGCTTCATGAACGCGGGGTTCTGCGTGATGAAAATCACGCCGCTCGCGATGGACGTGAAGATGGCCGGCACCTCGATCTTCGTGCTGATGCCGGCGGCGAGGCGCTCGTAGACGTCGCGCGTGTCCGGTGCGGTGCCGGGCCGTGCCGACAGCTTCATGATCTGGGTCTGAGCGAAGCCGGCCCCCAGGAAGGCCGCGAAGGCCACGAGATGGATGAGGAGGATCGCCGCGGTGAGCACGGAGCCACTCTACTTGATCCCGCAGCGTTCCGCGGTTTCGGTGACGAAGCCGAGGCATGTGGCCGCCGGGCCGGCCCGAATGTCGCGGCTCGCATCATCCGGCTACGACCCGTGACCGATCGCCACACGTGCCGCGCGGCGGGCCGCCGCGAAATGCGCGAAAAGACGAGCTGACGAACGTGGAGGCGCCGACCCGGAAGTCGGCACGCGCCCTGCTTGAGGTGCGGTTACCGCGCGCACAAGCGACCCAGCGCCTCTGCCCGCTTCACTCGTCACGGTCTCGCTCGTCAACGTCTCGCACTCAGAGAAGAGGAAAGCGATGGAGCGCGTATCTCAGGAACGATCGACCCCGTACGTGGTCGGGATCGGTGCGTCCGCAGGAGGGCTCGAAGCGCTCGAAGCGTTCTTCGACAACGTGCCGTTGCCGTGCGGCATGGCCTTCGTCGTCATCCAGCACCTCTCGCCGGACTTCAAGAGCTTGATGGACGAGCTCCTCGCTCGTCACACCGATCTGCCGATCCATCTCGTCGAGGACGGGATGCTCGTCGAAGCCGACCACGTCTATCTCATCCCTCCGAAGAAGGAGATGATCATCTCCGGCGGTCGGCTGCTCCTCAGCGAGCGCGATCGGCAGCAAGAGCTGACGCTCCCCATCGACGTCTTCTTCCGGTCGCTCGCGCAGGACTGCGGGAAGCGCGCGGTCGCCATCGTGCTCAGCGGGAGCGGCAGCGACGGCTCGCGCGGCGTGAGGGACATCCACGAGGCCGGCGGCCTCGTCATCGTGCAGGACACCGAGACCGCGCAGTTCGACGGCATGCCGAAGACCGCGCGCGACGCCGGTGTCGCCACGTTCGTGCTCGCTCCGCAGGAGATGCCGCACGTGCTCGCCGAGCACTGCAAGACCGACGGCGCCACGTCGAAGTCGATCCGCCTCGCGCGTTCCGCGTCGAGCGGGCAGGGGATCGACGCCGTCTACGACATGCTCCAGGGGGAGTTCGGCATCGACTTCACCCATTACAAGCCGAGCACCGTGACCCGGCGCATCGAGCGGCGCCTCCAGCTCGCGCGCGTCGACGACATCGACGAGTACGTCGACCGCCTGCGCAAGGGCCGTGACGAGCTCGACGTCCTCTACCGCGATCTCCTCATCGGCGTGACACGCTTCTTCCGCAACGAAGAGGCGTTCGCCATCCTCGAGCACAAGGTGCTCCCCGAGCTGATGAAGAAGGGACCGCGCGACCAGCCGCTGCGCGTCTGGGTGGCGGGCTGTGCCACCGGCGAAGAGGCGTACACCCTCGCGATCCTGCTCGCGGAGCTCTCGGAGAAGCACGGCAATCGGCCGGTGAAGATCTTCGCCACCGACGTCCATCGTGGCTCGATCGAGATCGCCGCGCGCGCCACCTACGGCGACGAGTCGTTGGCCAACGTCACGCCGGAGCGCCTCTCGCGCTTCTTCCTGAAGCGCACGGGGGGTTACCAGGTCATCCCCGACATCCGCCAGATGGTCGTCTTCGCCGCGCACAACGTGATCAAGGACGCGCCGTTCACGCGCATGGATCTGATCAGCTGTCGCAACATGCTGATCTACCTGCAGCCCCCCGCGCAGCAGAAGGTGCTCAGCCTCTTTCACTTCGCGCTCAACAAGGGCGGCGTGTGCTTCCTCGGACCGAGCGAGAGCCCCGGCGCGCTCTTCCACGACTTCGAGGCCGTGGATCGCCACTGGCGGATCTACCGTAAATTCAGCGATGTCCGCATTCCCGTGGACCCGCGCTTCCAGCCGGCGCGGCCCGAGCTGCGCCTCAACCCCTCCGCCGCGGGAGCCGCACCGCAAGCGCGCTTCTCGATCGCCGGGTTGCTCGGGACATACGACACGCTGCTCGACGAGGTCATGCCTCCCAGCCTGCTCGTCACCGAGAAGGGCGAGCTCGTCCACGCGTTCGCCGGCGCAAGCCGCTTCCTGGAGATGCGTGACGGCCGACAGGACCTCGACGTCCTCGACATCGTCGGCAGCGAGCTGCGCATGGTCCTCGTCGGCGGGCTCGCGCGCGCCAAGAAGGAGGCCTCGGCGATCGTCTTCAAGGGCGTTCGCATCCGCGTCGACGGTCAGGAGTCGTTCTACAAGGTCACGGTACGTCGGGTGCGTGGTCGCGCCAGTGGAGGCGTCTCGCACGTCCTCATCACCTTCGACGCGGCCGGAGCGCCGCCCGCGAAGGTCGAGCCGGCGACGCAGACCGAGATCGATCTCGCGCACGTCTCGAGCGAGCAGCTCGCGGCGCTCGAAGGCGAGCTCTCCTACACCAAGGAGAACCTCCAGGCCGCCATCGAGGAGCTCGAGACGAGCAACGAGGAGCTGCAGGCTGCGAACGAGGAGCTGCTCGCGTCGAACGAAGAGCTGCAGAGCACGAACGAGGAGCTCCAGAGCGTCAACGAGGAGCTCT
>JAXDMI010001111.1:0-2903 GCA_034666145.1 Myxococcales bacterium
GGGAGCACCGCCGAGAGGAGGCCCCAGCCCGCCGCGCCGGTCTCGCGGAACGTCTTCACCCACTGCCCGCGGGCGCTCATGTCGGTGAGCGCCTCGCGCGCGATGTACAGCGCCTGCGCGCCCGCGCTGCCCGCGAGCACGAGCAGCTGCCGCCCCGGCTCGCGCTGATGCATCGGCCCCGTGAGCACCGCGTTGGCGATGGGCAGGAGGCGCTGCTTGTCGATCATCGACTTCATCGTTCGCAGCGCGTGGTTCTCGCGAGGACCGACCTTGCCGTTGCCCTTCGCATGACGCGCGAGCACGCCGATCGCCGCGAGCAGCGCGCCCGCCTCGGCACGCCGCGCGAGCACCGCCATCGCCGCCTCGAGCGTCGCGAGCTCGCGCCCGTAATCGTCGGGGTCCTGGATGAAGTCCAGCGTGCGAAGGAATTGCGAGGGCTCACGGATGAGCGCCTCGGCGAGCGAGGTGGCGCGGATCGTCTCGAGCAGATCGCGCGGCACGTCGGCGTCGGTGACGATGGAGCGTCGATAGAGCTCTGCGACCGCGGCGTCGGACTTCGGCGATCGCTCACCGAGGAGCCGGTTGGCGAACGCGCGGAGATAGCCCTTGATGACGTCGGGATCGATCTCACCCTTGTCGAAGTCCTCGAGCAGCAGCGACACCGCCTCGGCGCAGGGCTCGTGCAGGATGCGCTCGAACACCAGCGGCGCCACCTGGAAGCCCGAGAAGCCGCGCAGGTTCGCCACGGCCTCGTCCACGAGATCCGCGTTGAAGAGGAACTGCCGGACCTCGTCGCCCTTGGTGAGGAGGTGCGCGACGCCGGTCACGAGGTCCTCGCGGATCTCGCGCATCTTCTTGAGGCTGATGCCGCGCACGTTGGAGAGCGCGCGCAGATCGCGACCGAGACGCGCCGCGCAGAGACCGACCTTCCACGACAGCTTGCGCTCGCGACCGAGCACGTCCGCGACGAAGAGCAGCGACACGTTGCGCAGCGGCTTCGACAAGAGCTCCTTGCGCAGCTCCTCGTGACTGTGAGGGCCGAGCAACATCTCGATGATGTAGTTCAGCTCCATGTCGGGGATGCCCTCGCGGAGGGTGATCGCCGCGATGCCCTTCTTCACGATCGCCTCGATGAAGGGGTAGCCGAAGCTTCCGTAGAGCTGCGAGCCGAGCAGGCGGCGGAGGTCGACGATCTCGCCGTGGCCGGTCATCACGCAGAAGCCGACCGCCTTCGCGGAGTCACGACGCGCGAACGTCATCTCGCGACGACCGCGGAGCGCCGCCTTCGTGGCCTTGAGCAGCTCCTTCAGCGCCGCCGACGCCTCGGGATGTCCGCGCTCGAAGCGCCCGAAGCGCAGGATCGAGCTGGAGAGCGCGATGAAGAAGCCGGGGAAGCCCGACGCGGGGTCGTCGAGGACCGGGACGTTCTCGACGATGCTGCGCTCGTCCTCGTCGGCGGCGCTACGCGCATCGCCCGGGTCGATGATCTCCTTGAGCTCGACGCGCAGCTCGCGCGCCGACTGCTGGCGCTTCTGCGGCTGCTTCTGGATCGCGCGGAGGATGATCTCCTCGACGATCGAATCGAGGCCGCGAATCAGCTGCGACGGAGGGCGCGGCTGCTCCTCGAGCTGCTTGATGAGGATCTCCGCGGCATTGTCGCCGAGGAACGGCGGACGCCCCGTGACCAGCTCGTAGAGGCAGATGCCGCACGCATACACGTCGGAGCGCGCGTCGATCTCGGTGCCGCGCGCTTGCTCCGGCGACATGTACTCGGGCGTGCCGGCGATGACGGTGTCGGCGAGGCTCGGCTCGTCGTCGTCGACCACGCGTGGGCCCTGGAGCGCAGCGATCCCGAAATCACAAACCTTCACCAGCTCGAAGCTTCCGCCTTCGTCGTTGCGGCTCGGCACGAGCATGATGTTGTCGGGCTTGATGTCGCGATGGATGATCCCGTTGTCGTGCGCGACGCTGAGCGCGGCGCAGACCTGGATCATGATCTCGACCGCGCGATCCGTCTGGAGCCTGCGCTCCTCGTCGAGCAGGCTCTGGAGCGTGCGCCCCGAGAGGAACTCCATCACGATGTAGACGAGCCCGTCGGGCTCCTGACCGAAGTCGAGGACGCGCATGACGTTCGGATGATCGAGCTGGCTCGCGGCGAGAGCTTCGCCGCGGAAGCTCTTCATGAAGTGCGGGTCCTTCTGATAGTGCGGATGGAGGACCTTGATGCCGACGGTGCGCCGGAGCTCGCGGTGCATCGCCTTGTACACGGCACCCGCTGCACCCGCGCCGATGGCTGCCTCGATGGTGTACTTGCCCTCGGCGATCTTGCGCCCGATCAGCGGATCGGCCTCGGTGGTCTCCGCCTGATCGGGCTTCGATCGGCGGTTCGTCGCGATCTCCTCCGCGGAGAACGCCGCCTCCTGGGTGTGCGCCTCGCCATCGGCCGGGTGACGCGTCGGCTTCTTCCGCTTCTTCTCGCCGCCGGTGGCGCTCTTCCCGCCGTGCGTGGACTTCTTCTTTCTACCGCCGCTGCCGGTCGTCTGCTTCTTGGCGATCGCCTCCTGCACGACGGCGCTGCTCTGCGTCGGCGTGAGCTCTTCGCGCGCGCGTGCGGCGCGTGAGACGATGGGCGGCGGCATGCCCGTGCGTGCGTCGTCCTCGGCGAGCATGCCCGCGGCGGGAACGGGCGCCGCGCGTCCTGCGCGCATGTTGCCGGACGGCGCGCCGGGCAGGCGGATCAGCGTGTCGGCATCGTCGTCGTCATCGGGGGGCGGCGGCACGCCGCGAAGGCTGTCGTGGTCGGTGGGACCGGCCTGCGCTGCCGTCCGAGGCGTGAAGACCGGCACGCTGCCTTCGGTCGGCGGAGCCTCCGACAAGCGCTGCGCGCGCGAGGCCTCGTCACC
>JAXDMI010001112.1:0-2800 GCA_034666145.1 Myxococcales bacterium
GAGATTCGAGCTTTGCCCGAGCATTCTCGAAACGCGATGGACCGCGCTCCTCTGCCGCTCGCGAGCGGGACGCGGTGAAGACCGATCGCGGTCGCCATCAGTCGCGGCGACGCCCGAACAGGCGGAGCAGGAAGAGGAACATGTTCACGAAGTCGAGGTACAGCACGAGCGCGCCTACGAGCGGCATGTTCGCGTGCGTCTCGCCGGTCGCGAAGAGCGCCTTGAGCTTCTGGGTGTCGTACGCCGTCAACGCCCCGAACAGGAGCACGCCGATCACGCTGATCAGCCACTGGAGGCCGGAGCTCTGGAGGAACATGTTCACGACCGACGCGAGGATGACGCCGATGATGGCGAAGATCGCGAAACGCCCGATCGGACCGAGGTCGGTCTTCGTGAGGTAGCCGACTGCGGAGAGTCCCGCGAACGCCCCGGCTGTCACGAAGAACACGCCCGCGATCGAGGACGCCGTGTAGACGAGGAACAGCGTCGAGAACGTCACCCCCGTGAGCGCCGCGTAGGTGAGGAACATGGCCGCCACGGCGCCCGTGCTCGCTCGCGTGGCGGCGGCGGTGAACCCGATGACGAGCCCGAGCTGCGCGATGAGCAACCCGAAGAAGAGGACGGGATTGTTGACGATGAGCGCGACGGCGGTCGGCGAGCTTGCAACGCCGAGCGCGACGAGACCGGTGACGCCCAGTCCCAAGGTCATCCATCGATACGTTGCCCAGAGCGCGTCGCTCGCCTGCGTTTGCGTACGGACGGCGACGGGTTGGCCTGACGCGTAATACATGATGGCCGCAAACCTAAGACCGCCGACCGCACGTGCAAGAACCGCTCGCGCGATGTCGTGTCAGCTCGATCGAGGCAGACGAATCACGAAGGTCGATCCCTCGCCGACAGTACTGCGCAGCTCGACCTCGCCGTCATGGGCTTCGACAATGGCCTTCACGAGCGAGAGGCCGAGACCGAGACCGCGCTCCGATCGGCTGCGGTCGCCGCGGAACAATCGGTCCCAGACCAGCGTTTGATCCTCGGGTGCGATGCCGATCCCGGTATCGGAGATGGTCACGATGCCGTGGGTCGCCGAGCTCGACACCGACACCGCGACGCTTCCGCCGGCCGGCGTGTACTTGATGGCGTTGTCGAGCAGGTTGGCGATCGCCTGAAGGATGCGCTGGCGATCGACCATCACCATCACGACGTGGGAGAGCCGCGTGACGACGTGTACGCCGCGCTCGCTCGAGACGTGCTCGTAGAGCTCCACCGCCTCCCGAACGATGCTCGCGAGATCCTCGGGACGCCTCTCGAGACGCATGGATCCCGTCTCGGCCTCCGTGATGTCCATGAGCGTCGTGAGCATGGCGAGCACGCGATCGCTCTCCTCCACGACGTCGGCGAGCGCCTCACTTGCCCTCTCTGCGTCGACCGGACCACGCAGCGCGAGCTCGGCGCCGGTGCGCAAGCGCGTGAGCGGTGTGCGGAGATCGTGCGCGACGTCGTCGAGCGACTGCTTCATCGCGCGCACCAGCGCTTCGTTGCGCGCAAGCATCTGGTTGAAGAGCCGCACGAGCTCGTCGAGGTCGTCGGCGCCGCGCTCGGGGACACGCAGCGAGAGGTCGCCCGACGCGATGATGCTCTCGGTGGCGTGCGCCAGATCGCCCAGCGGCCTCAGGGCCTGCCGGCTGAGCGCGAACGCTCCCGCTACCGCGGTGGCCAGGCCGATCGCCATGATCAGCCACAGCTCCTCGCGCTCGTGCTCCCGGAGTCGCGGGCCAACGACATTCGGCACGACCACCTCGAGGCGGCGACCCTGCGAGACGCGCGCGACCGCGACGCTCCAATCGCGCGGCGTCGCTCGCGAGGCAGCGAGCTCGCCGTGCTGATGCAACGTGGCCGCCGCACGACCCGAGTCGTCGTCGGAAGCGATGACGAGGAGCGCGACGTTGCGCTCGTCGGTCAACCGGATCGCGGCGCGCTGGTCCTCGGGGGCGCTACCGAGCATCGTGCTCAGCGCCCCGGTTCCACCGCTCTCGAGCGCGCGGCGATAGCGCTCGAGGGCGGTCTCCGCGCCGCGCTGTCCTTCCCGAGCGGCCCACGCGTCGGTGCGTGCGGCATGGACCACGGCGACGGCGAGAAAAGACGCCAGCGTGACGACGACGTACCAGAGGGCGAGCCTCCCGCCTAGCGAGCGCCATACGCGCGTCGCGTGCGAGGCATGCGAGGCATGCGAGACGTCGCTATTCCGCGCGGAGGACATAGCCGACACCGCGGATGGTGTGGAGCAGCTTGGCGGGGAAATCACGGTCGATCTTCGATCGCAAGCGACTGACGAGGACGTCGACGACGTTGGTCTGCGGATCGAAGGCGTAGTCCCAGACGTGCTGGAGGATCATCGTCTTGGAGAGGACACGTCCCGCGTTTCGCATCAGGTACTCGAGCAAGACGAGCTCCTTCGCCTGCAGCTCGATGCGCTTGCTGCCGCGATGGACCCGGCGTGATGCGAGGTCGAGCGTGAGATCGGCGACCTCGAGACGCGTCGGCCCGGCGCTGCGCGACGAGGCACGCCGGATCAATGCGCCCACGCGTGCGAGGAGCTCCGCGAACGAGAACGGCTTCGTGAGGTAGTCGTCGGCGCCGGCCTCGAGGCCTCGCACTCGGTCATCGACGTCGGCGCGCGCGCTGAGGACGATGATGGGCGTGTCGGACTTGCCCTCGCGAACGGCGCGCGTGACGGTGAGCCCGTCCTTGCCGGGAAGCATCACGTCGACGATCGCGACGTCGACGCCGGGCTGACGGAGGA
>JAXDMI010001113.1:0-8884 GCA_034666145.1 Myxococcales bacterium
TCCTTGTCGCCGACGACGACGATGCGATGCGCACCACGGTGGCGTTCACGCTCGACGACGAGGGCTACGACACGATCGAGGCTTCATCGGGGCTCGAGGTGCTGCGCTTGCTCGCAGCGGCGGAGAACGGCGGGCGCGGCTCGGCCGGCTTCGATCTCATCGTCATGGACATCCGCATGCCGGGACTCTCCGGTCTCGACACCGTGCGGAGGCTACGCGGGCTCGCATGCCGGACGCCGGTCGTCCTCATGACCGCCTTCGCGACGCCGGAGACGGAGGATGAAGCCGATCGCCTGCGCGTGCCGTTGCTCTCGAAGCCGTTCCCGCTCTCGGAGCTGACCGACCTCGTGACGCGCACGCTCGATGGACGAGCGACGACGTGAAGACGCCGGCGCGACCGGGACGGATCCGCTCACGGTCCGCCGTTCGAGCTCGCGCCACCACCGCCACCACCGCCACCACCGCCGCCACCGCCGCCACCGGGACGACGACAGAGCTTGAAGCCGGCCTGCGAGTCCTGACACGGTCGGCCCATCGGGCACTCCTTGTCGCTCGAGCAGAGCTGCGCAGCACCGCGAGCGCACATCGCCTGGCAGCTCGTGGTCGGCGCGTCGGCGTTGAGGTCGGCGCAGCAGACCTGGCCGCTCGTGCAGCTCGCTGCGCTCGAGCACGAGAGGGCGATGTCGCCGTTGCACTTTCCCTTGGGCGTGCACGTGGCGTCGGCGCCGCCGGGCGGGCCGCCCGCGCTGCTCGTGCTCCCGCCACCGCCCCCGCCGCCGACCATGATGCAGCACTCTTGGGTGGCGCCGTCACACGATGCGGCGCCACACGCGATCGCCGTCGTCGGCTTCGGCGACGTGGGTCCACCCACGGGGCCGGAGGTCGGCGAGCCGCTCGGAACGCTGCCCGTCGTCCCGCCCGCGCCGCTGCCCGCGCTGCTCGTCGGCGAGGGACCGGGCCCGGCGACTGCCGTGACGGCTCCGTCGTCGAGGATCTTTCCGCCGCAGGCCGCCGCGACGGCGAGCGTCGTGCAGGACATGCCGATCGAGAGCACCCGCGCGAGCATCGAGGAGCGTGTCATCACGTGTTGCCTTACGCCGGGGCCGGCGCGGCCGCTGTCTCCGTCACGTCGCGGCCGCGCCCGCGAGAACAGGGCAGGACAGCGTAAATAAAGGCTCATTTGAAGCCGCTCAGGTGCACGACGTACCACTCGCCGCGCCACGAGATGAGCGACGTGACCTCGAGGCTGCGCTCCTTGCCGTCGAGCTCGTAGATGAGCCGCGTGCCGTAGACGCGGTAGTAACCGAGCTTGTTCGACTCCTCGTTGGGCTCGACCCAGCGCGCGCGATCCTGCGGGACGTCGGCGCGAACGAGCTTCGCGCTCGACGCCTGATCGCCGACGCGCTTGTGGAGCGCATGCACGTCGCGCTTGTACGCGGCGACGAGGCGGCGTCGCCAGTCGGACGCCGGATTCGTGATCGCCTTCACCTGCTCGTACGCGGTGACGGGGAAGAAGAACGGCATCGCGCGATCGGGATCGTCGTTGACGATGGCGTCCCAGAGCGCGGCCGCGCGCGCAGCGAACGCAGCGCCGGATGCCTCGGGCTTGTCCTTCGTCTGAGGGAGCGCTCCAGGATCGGGACCGGCATCGACGGCGGCCGTCGCCGCGACCGCGCTCGACGTCGCGGGAGCGCTCGGCGCCGCGGGCGCGGTCGCGGTCGCGCCGGCGTCGCCGTTGGCCGCGGTATTCGGCGCTTCGCCGGGCGGCGGCAGCGGCGAGACGGAGGCATCGATGCCCGCGGCCGAGGGCGGCTCGGCCCGACGGCACCCCGCCAGACACGCGGTTAGACATGCGAAGAAGAGGAGGATCGCGAAGGCCGGACGGCGGCGAAGCATCGGCGGAACGATACCTCAGGGTCGCGTCGCCAGGATCGGCCCCCGCGGTCCTGTAGCGGTCCTGAAGCCTCCTGTAAGGGAGGGCCGCGCAGGGCCGTTGACGGTCCGGGTCACCGTCGATAGTTGTAGTCATCACCCGACGAGACCGTCCCCGGCCGATGGGGAGTGCCGCGGGATTGCCGTAGCTTGGAGGAACGCATGAAGATCTCGACCGTGTTCGTGGGTATGGGCGCCGTTGCGGCCCTCGTCGTCGCGTGTGGCAGCAAGGATCAAACGCCGCCCGCTAACCAGGCAGGCTACGGCCAGGCCGGTTATGGACAGCCGCAGGGCTATCCGCAGCAGCCGGGTGCCTACCCGCAGCAGCCGGGCGCCTACCCGCAGCAGCAGCCGGGCGCGTACCCGCAGCAGCCGGGCGCGTATCCGCAGCAGCCGGGTGCGGCTCCCGCGGGCGCCGCCATGGCGGTTCCGGGTCCGACGGCGCTTCCTTGCCAGAACGACTCGTCCTGCATGACGCACAAGTGCAACACGCAGTACGGCAAGTGCGCGTTCCCCTGCCAGAGCGATGCGGACTGCATCCAGGGCTCGACCTGCTTCGTCGCCGGCGGCGCGCTCGCCGCCTGCATCCCGAAGCCGCCCGGTACCTGAGCCAGCGGCGCCCCTCGCCGGGGCGATCGTAAGCACGCTGACGAGTTAGGGTCCTCGAGACTCTAACTCGTAAGCATGCTCACGGAAATCGTAAGCATGCTTACGGTCGGTCAGCGTTTGCGCAGCGCCGCGGCCAGGTCGCGCGGGATCATTTGTTTCGTGGTCAAGAGATCCGCCCACGGGTCGACGCGCCGCTTCGCGAGGAGCTCCGGCACCGTTCGCACCGTGAACGCTTGGGGATCGATCGTCGGCAGCTCCTTCCACGTGATCGGCAGCGCCACCGCCGCGCCGGTTCGCGCACGCGGGGAGTAGGGGAGGATCGCCGTCGCTCCGCGCCCGTTGCGGAAGTGATCGACGAAGATCTTCCCGCTCCGCGCGGCCTTCGCCATGGTGGCCACGTACTTCTTCGGCTCGCGCTTCACCATGCCTTCCGCGACGGCGGTCGCAAAGCTGCTCACGACGTCCCAGTCGTCCTTCGGCGTCAGCGGCACCACCACGTGGAGGCCCTTGCCGCCGGTGGTCTTCACGAACGTGACGAGGCCCATCTTCGCCAGCTCGTCACGCAGATCGATCGCCGCTTCCACCACGCGCGCGAACGGCAGCCCGACGTCGGGATCGAGGTCGAACACGATCCAGTCCGGCTTGTCGTAGCTCGGCATGCGTGAGCCCCAGCCGTGCAGCTCGACGGTGTTGAACTGGACGAGCGAGACGATCTCGTCCTCCTTCGTGACGTAGAGCACCTCTTCGCCGTCGACCTCGCCGCGCCCGATGTTCGCGACGAGACCGCGCCCGGCGTGCTTCTGTACGAAGCACGCGGCGCGCTTCGGCCGCTTGCCTTGCGAGCCGAAGCCGCCGCCGTCCCACGCATCCGTGCAGCGCACGAGCATGAGCGGTCGCTTCTTCGCGAACGGCAAGAGCAGCGGCGCCATCACGCCGGCGTAACGCGCGAGATCGCCCTTCGTGATCCCGCTCTCCTTGTCGACGACGCGCTCGGGATGCGTGATGACGAGCTTGCCGACCTTCACCTCGCCGCCGTCGTCGTCGTCGCGCGTGCTCGTCTCGGCCTTGGTCTTCGCCTTGGTCTTGGTCGCCTTCGCCTCGGTCTTCGTCTTCGTGGCCGGCTTCGCGGCTGCTCTCTCGACCGGCTCGACGGGGGCCTCCACTTCGCGCACGACGTTCGCCGGCTTCTTGTCCTCGCGCAGACCCTCGAACGTGGGATGACGAAGCGAGCCGTCGCGCGTCCACTCCGTGAACCGTACCTGGGCGACGAGCTCGGGCTTCACCCAGCGCGCATCACGCATGCGCGGCGCTCCGACGACCGGCGGCTCCTTCACCTCGATCTTCGCGAGGCGCTTCGTGAGGTCGTCGAGCGACGCGTGCGAGAAGCCCGTGCCCACCTTGCCGGCATAGCGATACGTCTTGCCGTCGCGCACCGCGAGCAAGAGCGCGCCGATGCCGGTGCGCTTTCCCTTCGGCGCGGTCGAACCGACGATCACCATCTCCTGCCGCTTCTGGCACTTCACCTTCACCCAGTCGGGGCCGCGACCCGCGCGATACGGCTTGTCGGCGCGCTTGGCGATGATCCCCTCGAGGCCCATCTTGCAGGCCTGCGCGAAGAACTCGGGGCCGTTGCCCTGCACGTGATCGCCGAGCTTCAGCGGCGGGCCCTCGCCGGCGAGGATGGTCCGCAGCTTGTCCTTCCGCGCCTCGAGCGGCTCACCGGTCAGGTCGACGCCGTCGTAGTGCAGCAGATCGAAGACGAAGTACACGAGGCGCCCCGCGTCCGCTGCGCCACTCAGTGCATTCTGCAACTTCTGGAAATCGGTGCGCCCATCCTCCATGACGTAGGCGATCTCGCCGTCGAACACCGCCGTCCTCGCGCGCACGTGCGAGAGCGCTTCGGCGATGGTGGGAAAATGGTCCGTCCAGTCCTTGCCGTTCCGCGATGCGATGCGCACCTCGCCGTCGTCGAGGGTGGCGATGGCGCGATAGCCGTCGTACTTCAGCTCGTAGACCCAGTCGCCGTGCGTCGGCACGTCATCGACGAGCGTCGCGAGCTGCGGCTGGATCTTCCCGAACGCGGGCAACGGGGCGCCCTTCGTCTTGGTCTTGGTCTTCGCCATCGCCTTCTTCGCGCTCGCCTTCGACGCGGCCTTCTTCGCGGTCGCCTTCGGCGACTTCTTCGCGTTGGCCGGCACGCCCGCCTTCACTTCCTCGACGGTGCGATCGGTGAGCACGCTCTTCGGGAGCAGCTTCACGATCTCCGCGTCTTTGCCCTCGCGGACGTGCTCGTCGCCGCGCTTGATGAGAAGCCAGTTCTTCTTCCCGCGATCGCGGTCCTTCTCGGCGAGCCGCACCAGCATGTACTTGCCGTGCAGCTTCTCGCCGTGAAGAACGAATTCGAGGCGGCCCCTCTTCAGGCCCTCGCGAGGATCGCCGATCGGCTCCCACGTGCCGCGATCCCACACGATGACCGGTCCGCCGCCGTATTCACCGTGCGGAATCGTGCCTTCGAAGTCCCGATAGTCGACGGGGTGGTCCTCGGTCTGCACCGCGAGGCGTTTGTCCTTCGGCGAGAGGCTCGGCCCCTTCGGCACCGCCCACGACAGCAGCACGCCGTCGAGCTCGAGACGGAAATCATAGTGCAGCGCCGTCGCTGCGTGCTTCTGGATCACGAACGAATGCCCACTCTCCGTGGGACGCACTCGTCCCGACGGCTCCTCGGTCGTGTCGAAGTCGCGCATCGCGTTGTAGCGCTCGAGGCTGCGCGCCGCCGCGCTGCGGCTCGTGTCGTTGTGGGTTCGCTTCATGCGGTCCTCCGTGAGGATTCGTTCTTCGCCGCCGCGACCGCCTTCTTGGCAGGATCGAATTTCCAGCGATCCCAGCTCGACAGCGGCTGCTCGACGCCGCGCACCGCCTCGGCGGCGCGCCGTGCCTTGCGCGGAAAGGCTACCAGGCCGCCGTGTCCCAGACGCGCCGCGAGGTTCATCGCGTCGAACGGCGCACGCACCTTCACGTCGTTGTCGAAGTACACGAACACGTCGCGGGACTTTCGCGGCTTCGGCGCCAGGTCGGGCGCTGCGAGGATCGCGTCCTTCCGCTGACCGCCGTCGCGCCACGCCTCCACGCGCGCCGCCCAGCGATCGAGCGATTCGCGATCATAGCCGCTCACGTAGAGCTTCTTCTCGCCATGCAAGCGGGCGTAGACGAAGTCCGACGTCACGTCCTCGAGATACGGATATTTGCCCGCGGTATCGGCGACGACCAGCGCGATATCGTGTTTGCGCAAGAGCTTGATGAATGCGGGATCGTCATACGTCTCGTGCCGCACTTCGAGGGCATATCGAATCCGACGATCGTCTTCGATATCGAGATAAGCGCCATATTTGATTCGATGATCATGATGGCGCGCCACTTCGGCGGCCGCGGCGGTGGTCCGTGGCAGGATCCCGAAGAAGTCTTCGAGTCGCTGCTTGTCGAAGGGGACCTGTGGCGGCAACTGCCAGAGGATCGGTCCGAGCTTGCTCTCGAGCGCCAGCGGTCCCGACGCGAAGAAGTTCGCCAGCGGCTGCACGCAGTCTCGGAGCTTCTTGTTGTGCGTGATGAAGCGGCCGCCCTTCACCGCGAACACGAAGTCGTCCGGCGTCTCGTGGCGCCAGCACAGGTAGCTCGACGGCCGCTGCAGCGAATAGAACGAACCGTTGATCTCCACGCTGCGCATCATGCGGCTCGCGAAGTGGAGCTCGTTCCTCTGCGCCAGGCCCTGGGGATAGAACACGCCGCGCCACGGCTCGTAGCGCCATCCCGAGATCCCGATGCGGACGTCGGGGCGCATGGTCATGCCGCGCGTGAATGCGGAGGAAGCTCCTCCTCCTGGCCGTTCGTGAGCTTGGGCGCCGGAGCCGGCACGGGGCGCTTGCCTGCGAGTCGGTCGCGCAAGAGCATGAGCACCGCCGCCTCCTCGGAGGAGAGCGACGGAAGGCTCTCGCGGAGCTCCTTCTCGGCGCGCTGCTGCAGCGTCGCCGCCAGGTGACCGTCGAGGTACGCGTCGAAGATCTGGGGGTGCACGTAGCACTTGCGGCACACGCTCGGCGTATTGCCGAGTCGGCTCGAGACGTTCTTCACCGCCTCGACGATGTTCTTCTTCGCCGCCGCCTTCGTGTCGAATGCCGCGAGCTCCTTCAGCGCTTGCGCGGCGAGCACGGTGCCCGCCCACGTGCGGAAGTCCTTCGCCGTGAGGTCCGCGCCCGTGATCTGGCGGAGGTACTCGTTGACGTCGCTCGACTCGACGGCGTGGCGCTGGCCTTCCTCGTCGACGTACTGGAAGAGCACCTCGCCGGGCAGGTCGTTGCAGCGCTGCACGACGCGCGCGAGACGGCGGTCCTGCACCTTCACAGCGTGATCCTTGCCGCTCTTGCCGCGGAAGTGGAACTCGATCGACGAGCCCGAGATGTCGACGTGGCGCGTGCGCATCGTCGTCAGCCCGAACGAGCCGTTCTCGCGCGCGTACTCCTCGTTGCCGATGCGGATCAGCGTGATCTCGAGGAGGCGCACCACCGTCGCGAGGACCTTCTCGCGGGTGAGCCCCGGCTTTCCGAGGTCCTCGTCGACCTTGGCGCGGATGGCAGGGAGCGCCTCGGCGAACTCCATCATGCGCTCGTATTTGGTCTCCTCGCGGACCTCGCGGAAGCGCCAGTGATAGCGATACTGCTTGCGACCGCGCGCATCGCGTCCCGTCGCCTGGATGTGCCCGTCGACGTCGGGACAGATCCACACGTCCGTCCACGCGGGAGGGATGACGAGGCTCTTCACGCGCGCGAGGATCTCGCGATCGCGGATCGGCTTGCCCTGCGGCGAGACGAGCTTCCAGCCTTTGCCGGCCTTCACGCGCCGGATGCCGGGGCCCGAGTCGTCGACGTAGCGGCAGTGCGCGGCCTTCGCGCTCTCCACCGGGTCCTTCGGGAGCGGCTTCTTTCGCAGCGGGCGCACGAGGCCGACCGCCTTCGCGATGCGCAGCGTGACGCGCTCCACGCGCGTCCTCTTCGCATGGTGCTCGTCGTGTCGCATGGCGGAGGGCGACCGCCGGACGCGCCCGCGCGTAGCGTGCCCGCGGGACGTGCGAGGGGCTCGTCTCGAGGCGGGGCTCTCGCCGCTGCTCGATGCGGGCGCGTCCGGATCCGACATCACGCAGCCTCGTGCTTCTTCTGCGTGCGTCGCGTCGCCTTCTTGGTGCCGGGCTTCTTGTGCGCCGCGGTGCGCGCGCGGACAGCATGCGTGCCGGAGTCGTTCGCGTGCGCTGCGCGGCCGCCCTTGTGGGCCACGCTCTTCTTGAGGAGGTCGAGGAGGTCGACGACGTCGTTCGCCACCGCGCCGCGGTCCTTGCCGGCCTTCGGCTTGAACGTGCCGGTCTTCGCCTTCTCTTCGATCATCTTCATGACGTCGCCGTAGAAGCGATCGCGGTACTTCCCCGGCTCCCAGTCGGTCATCATGCCGTCGATGAGCTGCTCGGCCATCGCGAGCTCGCGGGTACCGATCGACGAGTCCTGACCCGGCAACGCCATGTCCTTCGGCTTCTTGAGCTCGTGACCGAAGCGCAGGACCTCCAGCATGATCGCGTCGCCGACCGGCATCAGCGCGACGAGGTGCTCGCGTGTTCGCAGCACGAACGTCCCGATGGCGACGGCGTTCTTCTTCTTCAGCGCCTCGCGGAGCAGCACGTATGCCTTCGTCGCGCGCTTCTGCGGCACGACGTAGTACGGCGTCTCGAAGAATGCGGGATCGATCTGATCGGCGGAGACGAAGTCTTGGATGTCGACGGTCTGCGTCGCCTTGACGTTCGCCTTCTTGAGGTCATCGGGCTCGAGGACGACGTAGTTGTCGGGCTCGTATTCGAAGCCCTTCACGATGTCCTTCCACTCGACGGGCTTGCCCGTCGCGGAGTTCAGGCGCTCGTACTTGATGGGCGACAGGTCGTTCTTGTCGAGCTGGCGGAAGTGGATCTCCTCCGAGCGGCGCTCCGCGGGGTACAGGGTCACGGGGATCTGGAGGAGTCCGAAGCTGATCGACCCGGACCAGATGCCGCGGCCCGGCGCGGCGCTCTCGGCCTCGTCGTCGTTCGTCTTCGTCTCACGTTTGTGCGCGTTTGCCCTGCGTGCCATGCGACCCGTCAAGCAGGTCGCGTTCCATCGCGCGGACAAGCCCGCGAAAACGCACGAGTGACGAATCACGGCGCAAACACGAGCGCAGCTCGAGCATGCATTCTCCGGACGCCGTAGCGGCCTGACACAGCGGGTCGCACGAACGCGCGAGGACGCTCGAGCGCAGCCGGCTCTGCCAGGCCCCG
>JAXDMI010001114.1:0-4394 GCA_034666145.1 Myxococcales bacterium
GATGCGCATGTCGATGGCCCGCAGATCGCAGAGGTGAACGCGCTGGGTGCTGACGCCGACGTCCTTCACGAAGCGCATGGCGTCGTAGACGAGGCCGAGCACGCCGAAGGGCAAGAGGCCGAGGAAGAGACGCTTGCTCCGCGCATTCGTGAACGCGAGCGCCGGGACGCCCGTCATGAACGCGGCATGCTCCCAGCGCCCCAGACCCGCGAGCACGCAGCCCAGCGGCCACAGCACGAACGGCAGCGGAAGCAGCACGCCTGCATCTGGCCACAGCGCTCGCACGTGGCGCAGGGCACGTGTCACGGCGTGTCCCACCAGTGATCGCGCTTGGCCAGGTCGAACACCTCGCGGAGGACGGCGATCCCGTTGCTGGCCGTGGCGGCGTCGATGGTGAGCGCGGGCTGGAGGCGAATGCGGGGTGCATACGCCATCACGAGGAGGCCGCGCGCGACGCAGGCGTCGTAGATGCGTCGCGCGGCCTTGACGGAGATCGGCTCGCGCGTGCTCTTGCTTCGTACGAGCTCGATCGCGAGGAGCAGCCCGCGACCCCGCACCTCGCCGACGAAGGGGTAGTCGGCGACGAAGGGCTGGAGCTCCCGCAGCATGGCGGCGCCGATGATGTGTGCATTCTGCACCAACTGCTCTTCGTCGAGCACGCGCAACGCCGCGGCACCGGCGGCCGAGGCGAGGGGATTCCCGCCGTAGCTCGATGACGACCCCGAAGCGGCCGCCCACGGCGTAGCGCGCGCGATGCTATCGGTGGTGAGCACGCCGCTCAGCGGGTAGCCTCCGCCGAACGCCTTGCCGAGCGTGACGATGTCGGGTCGAACGCCGGCGTGGTCGAGGCCCCAGTAGCGGCCGGTGCGACCGAGGCCGGTGATCATCTCGTCGACGATGAGGAGCGCCTCGTGCTCGTCGGCGATCGAGCGCACGGCGCTGAGGAAGCTGTCCGGCGGTATCACGTTGCCGGCGGTGCCTTGCATCGGCTCGACGATGATGGCCGCCACGGCGCCGGCCGACTCCATCTTGAGCTGCTTGCGCGCTACCTCTGCGCAGGCGACACCGCACGCTGGATACGTGAGCCCGAACGGGCACCGATAGCAGTCGGCATACGGCACGATGTGGCTGCCGGGAACGAATGGGCCGAGATGCTCCTTGAACGTCGAGCCCATGAGCGAGAGCGCGCCCATCGTCTTGCCGTGGAAGCCGCCCCAGAAGCTGACCATCTCCCACTTGCCGGTGTGTGACTTGGCGAGGCGGAGAGCGCTCTCCACCGCTTCGGCGCCGCTCGAGTACAGCTGCAGTCGATGAACGCCCGGTGCGGGCTCGTGCTTCGCGAGGCGCTCGACGACATCGACGCGCGCCTCCGACGTGAGGGAACCCACCGACGCGCGTGCCACTTGTGTCTGCACGGCGGAGACGATCGCGGGATGCGAGTGGCCGAACGCGTTGACGCCGATGCCGCCGATGAAGTCGAGGAGCACGTTGCCGTCGACGTCGGTGACGGCGCTGCCGCGCGCATGGTCGACGACGACGCCCGACGTGACGGCGTAGCTCTGGAGCCCGGGCGCGATATGCGCGTCCTCGCGCGCGCGGAGGGCGCGGCTCTTCTCGCCCGGCACCGCCGTGCGCAGGCGGATCTGCTGGTTCTTCGGCTGGCTCGTCGCGGGGCCGCGGGGGACCGTCACGGCGCTCATTGCTCGGCTCTCATTTCATGGCTCCTTGCGCGAAGACGAAGCTTCGTTGCATCGGGAAGTTCCAGACGAGGCTGACCACGATCGAGACGACGACTCGCGCCGCCACGTACGGGTAGTGGAGGATTCCGGCTAATACGTGCACTCCGCATGTATTGAGGACCAGGCCGCCCAGCGAGACCAGCGCGTAGCGTCTGGCCTGGTGCGCAGCCTCGGCGCGCGTCGAGCGGAAGATCCAGCGCCGCCCCAGGAAGAAGTTGAAGACGCCTCCCGTCGCTGCTCCCACCGCCGTGCCGACCGCGGGCGGTGCGCCGAGCCCGCTCACGACGGCGATCATGACGCTGTAATCGACCGCGGTGGCGGCGACGGACCCCATCTGGTGCCTGACCAGCGTCCGCATCACTCTGCCACCCCGAGCCCTCGCTCACGCTCACGCTCGCGTTCACGCTCCCGCACGCGCTCTCGCACGCATGCCAGTCGCTGCACCGCCGACGCGTTCCCGATCAGCGCGATCATCCCCAGCGCGAGCACCATGGGGAGCGCCGCCCACGACTCGCTCGCTTGCGCGACGAGCGGTGTCACCATGGCGGCCCCGACGAGCAGCACAGCGCGCTCGACGCGTCGCATCGATCCGCGCGGCGGCTTGACGTGCATCGCCTCCGCCTTCGCCGTCGAGTAGCTCACCATGAACGAGGCGAGCATGGCGAATAGGGCCAGCAGGAGTCGCGCCGGTTCCCCCCTGAACCAGAACGCGACTCCTGCCAGCAGGGAGAAGTCCACGTAGCGATCGACGGCAGCGTCGAGCAGCTCTCCTGCGGGCGACCCGACGCCCAGCTTTCGCGCGAGGAGCCCGTCGACCGCATCGCCCGCTGCCGCCGCGGTGGCGAGGAGCGCGCCGACCCCGAAGTGCCCGGTGCCGAACGCCGTGCCCGCCGCGATGCCGAGCACGAGCGAGGTGTACGTCACGGCATCGGGCGTGATGCGCAGCCTCACGCATGCCTGGACGACCGGCGAGCCGGCCCACACGAGCATCTCCATGAGGCTCTTCGAGAGGAGGGCGCTCTTGCCCTCGGCGTCCACGCGCGCATGGTGCGCGCTGCCCGCGCGCGCGACGCGCACGGCATACGCGCCGGCGATCACCGCCAGCAGCCCAATCAAGATGATGGTGCACGCGAGATCGACGTTCATCGGTCTATCCGAAGTGCGGAATGCGACGCTCTCGACAACCATCCGCCGCCGACTCATAGGCGGTCTCCAGCAGCTCGATGCACCGGAGCGCGTCGATGGCGGGCCGCCCGACGTACTCCTTGTGATCCATCGCGGTCGCGAAGTATCCGAACATGGCGCGGAACCACGCGGCGTGGCCGGCGTCCATCCACTCGGAGGCCACCTTCTTCGTCTTGAGCTCCCACGCCGTGCGTCCCGCGGCGCGATCGGTAGGGGAGTCGCCCATGACGGCCACCTCGATGTCGTCGTCCTCGACGCGGATGGCGCCGCGGTCACCGTGCAGCGTATAGATCACCTTGCGCACGCCGGCCGTCCACGTGAGATGCACCGCGGCGATGCCGGTCGGGAACGTCGCGCTCCCGATGAACGTGTCTTCGGTGTCGAAGCGGCCCTGCGTCCGCATCTTCGCGCTGATCGACGTCGGGTAGCTGCGGAGCCACTCGAACGCCAGATAGAAGGTGTGGCTGCCGTGGTCCATCGCGACGCCGCCGCCGGCGTAGCGCTTCTCGCGGCGCCAGCTCTCGTTCCATTCCTTCACGCCGCGCGCGTGCGTGTTGCGGAACGTCGAGAGTGACACGTCGTGGACGGTGCCGATGAGGCCGGTCTCGAGGAGCTGCCGCACCGCGACGATGACCGGCGCGTGGCGATAGTTCTCGACGGGGTAGAGCACGCGCTTCGAGCGATCGGCCTGCTCGATGATCAGGCGTGCGTCCTCCGCGCTGATGGCGAGCGGCTTCTCGCACAGCACATGGAGGCCCGCCTCGAGCGCCGCGCGCGCGGCTGTCGCGTGCGCATAGGGAGGCGTCGTGATGTCGACGAAGTCGAGGTCGCGCTGTCCGTCGCGGATGAGCCCTTCGGCGCTCTCGTAGATGCGCGCGCCGGGCAATGCCCTGCCGGCCGCCTCGCGGCGCGCCGGGCAGACGTCTGCGATCGCGACGATCTCGAGCTGGTCGGAGCGGAGATACGCAGGGAGATGTCCCTTCTCGGCGATGAACCCGAAGCCGATGATGCCGCCCCGGCGCCGGCGCGCGATCATTGGTAATACTCGTTGCCGATGTGCGTCAGGGGCTCTTCGCCCATCATCCAGCGCAGCGTGTTCTTCAGCTTCTTCGCCTGGATGAAGAGGTCGTGCTCCGCGTTCACCTCCGGCGCGTGCATCGGGCTCTTGAAGTAGAAGCTGAGCCACTCCTGCATTCCGTGCAGCCCGGCGCGGCGCGCGAGGTCGAGGAACAGGACGAGATCGAGCACCACCGGTGCCGCGAGGATCGAATCGCGACAGAGGAAGTTGATCTTCATCTGCATCGGGTAGCCGAGCCATCCGAACAGATCGATGTTGTCCCAGCCCTCCTTGTCGTCGCCTCGTGGCGGGTAGTAGTCGATGCGGACCTTGTGGACGAGATCCCCATAGAGCTCCTGATGGAGCTGCGGCTGGAGGATGGCGTCGAGCACGCTCAGCTTCGAGACCTCCTT
>JAXDMI010001115.1:0-6507 GCA_034666145.1 Myxococcales bacterium
TCCTGAACGTCCTCGTCCGACGGCGCGTCTCCCTCGTCCCCGGCCTCGACGGGATCGAGCCCGCCCTCGCCGATCACGCACTGGCCTGTGTCGCTGCACGTCATGCCCGACGGGCACACCGATGCGCCTCCCGGTGAGCACTGGAAGTCCGGAACGTCACCCGAGACGATGATGCTGCATCCGCCCGCGGCCGCAGCGAGCAGCGCGGCCGATGCCAGCAGCGCGAGGACGCCGCGCGGTTGCATCATTGGAACGTCCCGCCGACGAGCAGCGCGCCGCCCGACGAGGTCGCCGACAACGTCGGCGCGAACGTGGGTGCCGAGAACGACGGCGCCCAGCTCGAGCTCGTTCGCGCGCGCGCCCGGGCGGCCGGCGGCGGCGGCGTAGCCTCCTTGGGGCGAGCGAAATACAGGTACGCCGTGACGAGCGCAGCGGCGATGCCGACCCCGAAGCCGACGTCCGCGACGATCGCTTGCGTGTGCGCGCTACTGGTCTTCGACTGCAGCGTGTCGTACGTGCCGTCACGCCCGGTGACGAAACCCGAGGGCTTGTTCGAGAGCGCGAGGATGCCGAAGGTCGCACCGACGCCGAGGCCGACGACCGCGATCGAGCCCGCCGTGATCGTGGCTGCGTCGATGCGACCGTTGCCGGTCTCCTCGGTGCGCGGCGGCGGACGTTCCGGAGCACCGGTGCTGCCCGCGGGCGGAGTGACGGGCACCTCGCGCTTGGCGCCTTCGATGCGCTTGATGATGTTCTCGGCCTTCGCGCGCTCGGCGCCGCTCACGCCCTCCATCTCCATGTACTGCCGGAAGAACGTGATCGCTTCGTCGAATTTCCCGAGCTTCTCGTGGACGATGCCGAGGTTGAAGACGAGGTCCTTCGCCTTGGGATCGAGGCCGCGGGCCTGTTCGAGCTCGGCGATGGCCTCGCGATACGAGCCGGTCTGATAGAGGTCCTTCGCGCGCTGGAAATGCTGCTGCGCCTCGAGCTGCTCCTTCGTCTTCGGCTCGTTGGAAGGCGAGTCGGTACCGGCCATCGGTGTGGCCGTCGGCGTGGACTGGGCGCGCGCGGGCAGGGGAACGGCGCTGGAGACGAGCGCCAGTAGTCCCAGCAGGATGCGCAAGCGACGCGTCATCGACTCGAAAGAATAGCCGATTTCCTCGGCTTCGGGGCCGCGGATCGCCGCCGGTGCCTGGAGTGTAAGCCGCGGCCCCGGGGCCGCGTTGATCCGTCGCGATGACAAGGAACTTCATCAAGCTGGGTCTCGGGGTCGTGCTGGTATCCGCGTGTCTGCTCGCGAAGGCGAACGTCGCGCGCGCGGACGACGCCATCGTCACGGTGGGGCAGCAGCGCTTCTCGGAGCCGCCGGAGGAGACCCCTCCGCCGCGCCACGACGCCCCGCTCGTGCTGGAGGAGCCCCGCTTCGGAAACGATCCGCGCGAGCTCCATCGCTCGCCGTTCCGCCTCCAGCTCGGACCGCAAGGCGTCACGACGGGCAAGGGCTTCGGCGTGGGCGTGGGCGTCGCTGCCGATTTCGGAACGGGCTCGGTCGGCGGTCGCATCGCGGCGTCCTGGCTCCGCGGCGAGGGCAACAACGGCGACGGCTCGAGCACGCCCACCGGCGACTCGATCGGCATCTACACCGGCGAGGTGACGCTCGATCTCCACAAGCGCGGCCCGGTTCATCCGGTGGTCGGCATGGGCGTCGGCCTCTTGCACGTGAGCCGGTCCGATTCGAGCGGCATCGCCGGCGTGGGCACCGGCCGGCTCGGCCTCGAGTACTCGCTCGGGCTCGAGGACGCCGACGTGCGCATCGGCGCCAGCGTCACCGGCGGGCTCATCGGTCCGGTCGACAGCGACGTGAAGGACCTGCGGGCGTACGCGCTCGTGGGCGCGCATCTCGCGATCGGTTTCTGAGCCGCTATAGTGTCCGGGCCATGGCCACGGACGATCTCGACGCGAAAGTGCGTGCAATCTGCATCGATGCCCGGAAAGCGTCGCGGAAGGTCGGTCCCAAGGGCCGCGACGTGAAGGACGCCGCGCTCGAGGCCATCGCCAAGAACCTCGAGGCCGGGGAGCGCGACGTCATCGCCGCCAACGAGGCCGATCTCGCCGCCGCTCGCGCCAAGGGCACCACCGGCGCCATGCTCGATCGCCTCATGCTCGACGAACGGCGCATCGCAGCGCTGGCCGAGAGCGTTCGCTCGATCGCGCTCCTGCCCGATCCCGTGGGCGACGTGATCTCCCGGAGCATTCGCCCCAACGGCCTCGTGGTGACGCGCGTGCGCGTTCCGCTGGGCGTCGTCGCGATGATCTACGAGGCGCGTCCCGGCGTGACCATCGAGGCGAGCGCGCTCACGCTGAAGGCCGGCAACGCCGTGGTCCTACGCGGCGGGTCGGAGGCGGCGCGCTCCAATGCGGCGCTCGCGGAGATCGTCTCGCGCGGCCTCGAGAGCGCGGGGCTGCCGCGTGAGGTGGTGCAGGTCGTGCCGTTCACCGATCGCGATGCGGTTCGCGCGCTGGTGCAGCAGAGCGAGTACGTGGATCTCGCGATCCCGCGCGGAGGCGAGGCGCTCATCCGCTTCGTCACCGAGAACGCGCGCGTGCCCGTCGTGCAGCACTACAAGGGCGTCTGTCATCTCTATCTCGACGCGGGTACGAACGCGTCCGACGCCGCGCGCATCGCGGTGAACGCGAAGATGCAGCGACCGGGCGTATGCAACGCGCTCGAGTGTCTGCTCGTCGATGCTCAGGATGCGGAGCGCCTGCTCCCGCCCGTGGCTGCAGCGCTCGTGGCGGCAGGCTGCGAGCTCCGCGGCGACGAACGCACGCGCGCGCTGGTGCCGGACGCGATCGCTGCGGCGGCCGACGACTACGGGCGCGAGTTCCTCGACACCGTCCTCGCCGTGCGCGTGGTCGACGGTCTCGAGGGAGCCATGGCGCACGTCGCCGAGTACGGCTCGGGACACACCGAGGCGATCCTCACGCCCGATGCCGGTCATGCCGAGCGCTGGCGGCGCGAGGTCGATGCGGCGTGCGTGGTGGTCAACGCGTCGACGCGCTTCCACGACGGCGGCGAGCTCGGGCTCGGCGCCGAGATCGGGATCGCCACGAGCCGTCTCCATTGGCGAGGGCCGATGGGCCTCGAGTCGCTCACGACGATGAAATGGATCATCGAAGGCGAAGGGCAGATCCGTCGCTGAGCGACCCTCGGGAGCTCGTTCGTCGGATCCACACGAGCTGCGCGACGTTCGAGAGCTCTGTCGTGCGATCCACACGACGTGGGGATTCGCCGTCGAAACGCGGATCGGTGTCCTCGAGCCGCGCAAAATAGGCTGAAATCTCCCGGAATCGCGATTGACGCGGAGGATGCCCGCGGCGACGATCGCGCGAAGGAGATCACTTGGCCGCGAACAAACGTCCCCCCCCGAAGGGCCCCGAGCGGCCGATGCTTCGCACCTCTCACGGCGCCCCCGGCGCTCGCGGAAAAGTCGGCAGCGCGAAGGAAGGCGCAGAGCGTCCCGCGCGACCCGCACGTCCGGCGCCCGAGCGTGCACCGCGGACCTCCGCCGAGACGCGCGCTCGCGCATCGGGCGGCGGTGCGCCGTCACGTCGTGGAGCGGGCGGAGCAGCCGCGACCGCGGAGCGCGCCGAGCGTGCCGAGGACGACGGCTCGCGTCTCAAGAAGACGACCGGCGCTCGCGTTCCCGGAGCGACGAGCACCGCGAGCGACGAGTCGCGCGAGGTCGCCATCTTGATCGCCGTCGCCGGCATCGAGAAGAAGGCGTCGGGCCTCGAGGTGATCGACGTGGCAGGTCGCGTGGATTACGCGGACTTCCTCGTCCTCATGTCGGGACGGAGCGATCGTCACGTGACCGCGCTCGCGAGCGCCATCGAAGAGACGCTTCGCAAGCGCAACAAGCGCGCCCTCGCGGTCGAAGGCCTGCCGCACGCCAACTGGGTCCTCATGGACTTCGGTGACGTCGTCGTCCACGTCTTCCAGGACGACGCGCGCTCGGCCTACGACATCGACGCGCTCTGGATGGATGCGCGCCGCGTTCCCGTTCCGCTCGGCGAAGGCTCGAGCTGAACGAGAGCCGCGACGCGCAGGCCCCGCGCTCCTGCAGGCTCACGCTTCAGGGGTGCGGCGGGATCGGGATGCAGACGTAGCGACGGAATTTGTAGTCGCCCGAGGCGAACGTCGCCGTCTCCTTGATCTGCAGATGCGTGTCCGAGACCGTCGCGGTGTTGGCGACGTTGCCACGGATCAGGAGATCGCTCGTGACGGCCAGCGTGCCGTCTTCGAGCGTCATCGTGGCGGCGATGTTGCCCTGATAGCTGTTGTAGAACGTCACGCCGAGGGAGCTCGAGCCGAGCACCACCGCGGTCGCCTGCACGGAGCGCGCGCCGCCGTTGATGCTGGCGACACCGCGCGTCCACGGACGGCAGCCGGTCTGCGGATGGCAGTACTGCTGGTCCTCCTGGATGTTCGCCGAACCGAGCACCACCGAAGCGGTGCCGCGGGGGAAGCGCGCGAGGAGATCCTCGTCGGGGATGAGCGCCTGGCCGTCGCACTCGGTCGGCGGAGGCGTCGCGGGCTGCGGCGTGCGCGCGGCGACGGGCGGCGTCGTCGCGCGGTAGGTGACCTGCACGTCGTAGTACGTGATGGCGTCGATCTCGCTTCGACCGCCGCCGGACACCGAGACGCAGCCGGTGGTGGCTGCGCCGGTGAGCGCGACGGGGATGTTGCGGCCGTCGTCGGCCCGGACGTTGGCGGTGCCGGTGAGCGCACCGGTGGTGCCGTCGTGCTCGACGCTGAACGGGTTGTTGATCACCCATTTGCCGTCGGCGCGCTTCACCATCGTCATCGCGGCGGCGGGGTTGCTCTGCTTGACGGGGTCGGCGCAGCCCGTCGCGACGTTGCAGCGACGCACGCTCGTCTCGTAGAGGCCGGTAGCATTCAGCGCAGGATTCTCGGCCTGCGGTGTGCGATCGATGATGCCCTGCTCGAGCAGCGGAGTGCCGCTGCACGCCGTGGGGAGCGAGCCGGCTTGTTCGAGCTTCACCGTGAAACTGGCCACGCGACGGCTGTATTCGCGGAAGACGATGAAGTACTCCTGCGTCTTCGCGAGCTTCGCGCGGACGAGGCCGTCGACCGAGCTCGTGCCCGAGAGGATCGAGACGTACTTGCCGTCGGCGCGCTTCTCGACGAGATACGCGCGGGCCGTGCGATCGGCGGTGGTGGCGGTGACGGTGGCGATGAATTCGTCACCCGTCGTGCCGTTCCATCGAACGACGCCCCACGTGCCGGAGGTGGTCGCGATGGCCGCGCTGGTCGCCCCGTACGTGAGCACGGGAGCTCCCGCGAAGGAGGCGGCGGGGAACTGCACGAGGTCGCTCGTGGCTTCGTCGGTGTTTTCCTGCCCGGTGGGCGCGGTGCAAGCGGCGAAGACGGGAACCGAGGTGAGGCAAAGAAGCGTCAGAATTCGAAGGTGGCGCAAGGGCTCTCTCCTTAATAAGGGAACGGAGAGCTGTTACGCGCACACCTGGCTACAAATTCCCTCGCCGAGCCGATCAGTCCGAAGGCGTCGGAGCGTCGCGGCGCTTCGCGACGAGGAACGAGAGACCCACGCTCAGGAAGTAGAGAGCGATGAGCGCCGACGCGACGATGAACTGCGACGACATCTCCGGACCGGGCGTGATGAACGCGCCGATCACGAACGCCGCGATGATGGCCCAGCGACTGAAGCGCACGAGCTGCATCGGCGTGACGATGCCGGCGAGCGCGAGGAACGAGATGAAGAGCGGCAGCTCGAAGATGAAGCCGAACGCGAGGAGCATCCGCGTCGCGAAGTCGAGGTAGCCCTCCATCGTGTTGCGGCTCATGAGCACGAGGCCGCCGGGATCGCCGACCTGTCCGTGCAGCGAGAGCGAGAACGCCCAGAACGACGGGAAGAACGCGTAGTAGCAGAAGGCGATGCCGAGGCCGAAGAGCGTCGTCGAGAAGAGGACGAACGGGATGATGTACTTCTTCTCTTTCGAGTAGAGGCCCGGGCTGATGAACGCCCACAGCTGGTAGAAGATCACCGGCGCGGCGAGGACCACGCCGCC
Source organism: Myxococcales bacterium (assembly GCA_034666145.1). Taxonomy (GTDB): domain Bacteria; phylum Myxococcota_A; class Polyangia; order Polyangiales; family Polyangiaceae; genus Labilithrix. The sequence continues at coordinate 6,112 of JAXDMI010001115.1, forward strand.
GGTGAGTGCAAGCTGCATGTAATTGACGAACGCGTCGATGGGCGCGAGGGTCTGCAGCTCGACGGGCGTGTTCGGGTAGCGGATCTTCCAGGCTGCCTCGAAGGGCATGGCGATCCAGTCGAGGAGCCGCTCCTTGAAGGTCCAGCAGATGACGGCGCCTGCGAGCAGCGTCACGCCGGCGCGCACGATGCGCTTGCGGAGCTCACCGAGGTGCTCCCAGATCGTCATCTTCACGTCGTCCTCGGGATCGACGTGCGAGAGCTCGGGCTCTTCCTTCTTCTCGTCCTCGGGGTCGGGAGGACGCAGCGGCTGCGTCGCCATCAGGACGCGCGCTCCGCGACAGCCGGCGGGTCCTGCGTCTCGGCCTCGGACGGCTCGATCCGCGCCGGCTCATCC